>JAMASZ010000151.1 GCA_023301585.1 Alphaproteobacteria bacterium
GTTGGCGCAACAAATACGCAAGCAGGGCAAATAAAACCAGATGCTAGAAACATCGTTGTACCATAAGCGCCAACACCGGCCCCTAACAACAAACTGGTCGTACCCTTTTCACTGCTGTCTTCTTCTTTTTTATTTTTATCTTCGTCACTCATAACCATAGCTCTAATGTGTTGGTGGATATAAATCCGCCAGTTTTTCCGCGTTATCCATATGTTTCAGGAATGCTCTTACTGGCATCGGCTTAAACCCGCGCTTTTTATTCTCTGCACCGATTTGGTACATATATTTATATTGCCTCATTAATGTTTTGTAAGCTGTCCAAAGACTGGTCTTGGAATCCCATATATGTGTGGCTTCTGCGCCTGCGCCATTAATTTCAACAATCTTGATATTCTCCAGCGTTTCTAAATCTTCTAAATTGTGAAAACGCACATCGAACCGTCCAAAATAAAATTCAGGAATTTGTTTAGATAACCTATCCCACGCCTCCTCCATTTTTGGAGTAATTAAGTGATTCCCGTCCTTGAAGATTGTCCCGCGTGAATGAGATCCTGCAAATGCAATTCTAAACTTCTCACCTTCATCTAAAACTAAATCCCATTTATCTTCGTGACGTGGTAGATATACATGTGCAATTCTCCCGTAACGCTCATGATTTTCAATCAACGCTTTTAACGACGTTTTTCCATCACCAATCACGTGAGAAAAATACTTAGCCGTTAATGAAAAAATTTGTCCCTTCTCTTCAGAAGGTTTTCGAATATAAAATAAACCCACTTCGCATGGATAATCATACATTTCTTGAAAAATCATTGAAGCTCCTTCGGGAAATTTTTCAATATATTGTTCTATATCGGCATCTTCATAAGCACGTTGAACACCCATACCCCGCATACCAATATCTGGCTTCATAATAATTGGGTACTTAAAGTTTTTCTCTTTTAACGACTTCAACCCTCGCGCCAGTGTAATGATCGTCGCTTCGCCAACTTCCTTCTTCATAGGAATTGTATAAGCAAATTGTGCGTCTAAGGACTCTGGAATTTGCGTTGCTATTTGTGCTTTCGATTCGCCATGCAAGCCGCCAACATCAAATAAAGGGTCTGTAATCGTTGGTATCGTCAAACCGCCGTAACGCAATGACAACCACGCTGCATACACTTTCATTGGAAGATAAAAAACAGAGGCGGACCAAAATTCAAAATATGATAGCGGCGGTGTACCCGTTACCAAGTCCGGCATCGTTGAACCAGAATAATCACGATCATCTTTAACAGATTCCATCGGTTGTGATTTTTGTTTTTTTAATGCCGTCATAACTATTACCAAATTATTTAATCATTGCTTATTCGTTTATAAAACATAAGCGTTACAAAAAATATGCCGTGCGCTTAATTAAAAGGGCACGGCATATTTAAAAATTCTATTAACTAGTTATTAGTCAACTAATTGAATTTCAACAGCTGATTCTTTGCCGTTTCTTTCTTCAATATCATAGTTCACTTTTTGACCGTCGTTTAATTGACGAATACCAGCTTTTTCAAGTGCTGTGATGTGAACGAAAACGTCCTTGTCACCAGCTTCTGGAGATATGAAACCATATCCTTTGTTTGTGTTGAACCATTTAACTGTGCCTGTCGCCATTAGTAGTCTCCTTAATCTGCGTTTTAGACATTCCTAACATTTGTTAGAAACTTTAGTATGAGCTTCGAAAATTCCAAAATTGAAGGTAATTAACAAACTTATCAAACAGATAAAGAAGAGATCATTTAAAAGATCGGCGCCTTGATACTCTGCCTAAGATTCTATAATTGATATCCTCAAAATAGGTAATAACTTAACTCAATTAAGCTTTTATTATAAATATGTGTGAAATGCAACGAAATACTAGGAAATACCTAGAAATACTGCTCTTTTGAGCGGTTTTGATGTCATAATGTAACGAATCAACCTCGTATATCGAATAAGGTTAAAATAACTTAGAAAAGGATAGCCGCGATGACCATTCATATAAAACCTTCAAAAACCTTATCAGCATTACTCGTTAGCGGTTTATTACTTACAAGCATAGCTTATAATACGCCCTCATTTGCCCAAGAAAAAACGAAAATGGAAGAGAAGAAAGAGATGACACATTCAACAGATCATTTAACCCCTCTACAGAAAAAAGTAACTATGGAAGGTGGCACAGAGCGTCCCTTTAAGAATGAATACTGGGACCATAAAGAGGAAGGAATTTATGTCGACGTTATTAATGGTAAACCCCTATTCTCTTCAACAGACAAATTTGATTCGGGAACTGGCTGGCCTAGCTTTAGTCGCCCTATCGATGAGAACTATCTAGCCGAAGCCAGCGATACAAAACACGGCATGGTTCGTACAGAAGTGAAATCGGAAGAAACTGATGCGCATTTAGGGCATGTCTTTAACGACGGACCCGCTGATCAAGGTGGTTTACGTTACTGTATTAATTCAGCCTCTTTAAATTTTGTGCCAAAGGCAGACATGGCAAAAGAAGGCTATGATAAGTATTTGTCGCTTTTTGGGGAATAACTCAAAAAAACACTATATATAGTGTTCACATTTTAAAAAATATACCATATATTAGATTCACGTTCTTTCCAGAGCGTGAATTTTTTGCTTAAAATCACTGGTTTTCTTAAGTTGTGGACGAATCGATTCAATGACTCGGCATTTAGACTTCAAGACCTACAATTATGAGCAAATAGAATCGATTAGAAAAAAATATATAATTAGGAGCACTACTACTATGTCTGACAAAATTACCGACCTCGACAGAGCCAAATCACCACTTTTACAAGAACGCCATGTTTATAAGCCGTTTTTATACCCTTGGTGTTATGAAGCTTGGTTGACTCAACAACGCGTTCACTGGTTGCCAGAAGAAGTGCCAATGGCTGAAGACATTCGTGACTGGAAGAAAAACCTAACACCTTCCGAAATCAACCTAATGACACAAATTTTCCGTTTCTTCACACAAGCTGATGTTGAAGTAAACAACTGCTACATGAAACATTACAGCCAAGTATTTGGTCCTGTTGAAGTTCAAATGATGCTGTCTGCTTTCTCAAACATTGAAACAGTTCACATTGCAGCCTACTCACACTTACTAGATACCTTGGGTATGCCAGAAGTTGAATATGGCGCGTTCCTTAAATACAAGGAAATGAAAGACAAATTCGATTACATGCAAGACGTATCAATGGACTCACGTCGCGATATCGCAAAAACAATGGCGATGTTCGGTGCCTTCACAGAAGGTCTAGCATTATTTGCATCATTCGCAATTCTAATGAACTTCCCACGCTTCAATAAAATGAAAGGTATGGGACAAATCGTAACATGGTCAGTACGTGACGAGACACTACACTGTCTTTCAATGATCAGATTGTTCAATACTTACATCGAAGAAAACCAAGATATTTGGGATGATGAATTACGCGCTGAAATCGTTGAGTGCTGTAAAATTACTGTTGAACATGAAGATGCTTTCATCGACTTATGTTTCGAAATGGGTGAAATCGAAGGTCTAACACCTGAAGATGTAAAACTTTACATTCGCTACATTGGTGATCGTCGTCTGCAACAACTTAACCTAGAGCCAATTTATGGTAGTGACAAAAACCCACTACCTTGGATGGATGAAATGTTGAACGGTGCAGAACACGCTAACTTCTTTGAAAGTCGCGCAACCGAGTACTCACGTGCGTCTACAGAAGGTAGCTGGGAAGATGTCTTCGCTGAAGAAACATTCAACCCATCAGACAATGACCCAACAAAAGTCGCTGCTGAATAATTTATTTTAAAAGTTTTTATCCACTTAAAGCCGCTCTTTTAACGAAGGGTGGCTTTTTTTCTTCTCAAAAATTAACTCATCAAGTCCTCGACAAAGCTCTCTATAATAGTAAGATACGCACATCATGGATGAAGCAAAAATTAGTGAAATTATAGAAATGGCGTGGTGTGACGACACGTCGTTCGATGCAATTGAATTACAAACAGGGCTGTCAGAAAAAGAAGTTATTCAACTCATGCGTTCTAATATGAAACCAAGCAGTTTTCGTATGTGGCGAAAGCGGGTCTCTGGTCGCGCTGCAAAGCACAAAAAGAAAATAGAAACGCGTTCCTAAAAATTTTATACTCAAGCTTAAAATTGCCGATAGGACTTTTAGCAAAAGTTTGATATACTTGTTTTACAAATTAATTCTAACCAAGGGTTCTCCTTGATATCAAACAGAATAAATAATTTTAGAGAAAGCCTTTCACGGCTTATAAGTGACCCTAATGATTTAGCATTAGAGACAGCAAAAAATTCATATCAGATTCCAAACCGCACAGCACACGCTCTGCGGTTTTTTTATTACCCAAACTTCAACCCCGCACCACAAAGGAGACTCAATGTCTAAAAAATCTCATAAAAACAGCCGCGCCGATCAAAATGTCCAAGCAATGTTTGATGACGGTCATGGATTTAACAAAGGTAAAGGAAAAAGCGACTGGCACCCATTAGATGACCAAATTGACGGCAGACGAGATAAAAAATACGTTAAAAACATAAAACCACGCTCCCAAGGGCAAGAAGAATTAATGAACGCCATTGATGAATATAACCTCTCCTTGGCTGTCGGCCCCGCAGGTACAGGAAAGACTTACATCGCCATCTCAAAAGCTGTAGAAGCCCTTGAAGCTGGTAGGATAGAACGTATCTTATTATCACGCCCTGCTATGGAAGCAGGCGAATCCCTGGGCTACTTACCGGGTGATATGAACGAAAAAATGGCACCTTATTTACGCCCCCTATACGACGCATTAGGCGACCGCATGGGTGGCAAGAAGGTTCGCCAATATTTGGAAGACGGTACAATCGAAATTGCCCCTATAGGCTTTATGCGTGGGCGTACTATCAACAACTCATTCGTGGTAATTGATGAAGCGCAAAATTGTACTTACGCGCAATTAAAAATGCTTCTTTCACGCTTGGGCTGGCATTCAAGAATGGTTATCACAGGCGATCCAGATCAAAGTGATTTACTACCTGGCATATCAGGGTTAACAGACATTTGTAAAAAGCTAGAGACACTTGAAAATGTTTCAGTTAATTACTTAAAGCAAGGCGACATCGTCCGTCATCCACTTGTCGCAGAGATGCTAGAAGTACTTTAACTTTTTAAAAAATTCTATATAAAGGAGGCATGATGAAAAAACGCCTCCTTTATATTTTTGCACTTAGCTTTTTCGGTTTAGCAATCGCCGCCTTAATCGCCTTTTACGATGTTTCAAAAGAAAACAATAAACCTGCCATGGCAGTTGTTGCCGATAACTTTGGTGGAGCGTTTAACCTCACAAATCAATCTGGCGAAGCTGTCACAGAAAAAGATTTCGAAGGTCAGTACCGCCTAATCTATTTTGGGTTCACTTACTGCCCTGCTATCTGCCCAACAGAGCTACAAAAAATTTCAGCAGCTCTAAATATGCTCAATGAAAAAGGTGATAAAATTCAACCTATTTTCATCTCAATCGATCCAGAACGCGACACTGTTGACGTAATGCGCGAGTACGTAAAATTATTTCATTCAAGATTAATCGGTTTAACGGGAACAGTTGAACAAGCCAAAGCCGCCGCAGATGCTTACAAAATATATTATGCCAAGGCAAAAGACGACACGATGCATGAATACACAATGGATCACTCCTCCTTTATTTACTTTATCGACCCCGAGGATAATTTATTAAGAATTTTTAAAACTGAAGACACTTCCGAAGATATTAAGAATTTTATTAACACTATTTTATAGCATTAAATTGCCAGTAACCCTCGATTATGGTTTAATTTAACCAATACAAATCAAGGGAGCGCAACAAAATGTTAAAATATTTATATTCAACTTCATCACATATGCTTTTAGTAGCAGGCTTAGTGGGTATTTCATTATCCGTATCAGCCCCTAAAAATGCAGAAGCCGCAGGCTTCTATATTCAAGAACAATCAGTCAAAGGGCTAGGCTCTGCCTTCTCAGGAAGCTCAACCTCTATTGAAGATGCAAGTACGATTTACTTCAACCCAGCAGGCATGACCAAATTAGAGGGTGCACAAGTAAATGCTGGTGTACATTTATTACTTCCAAGCTCTGATCTTGATGATACTGGAACAACTTTCCCACCAGGGGTTACAGCCGCCGAAGATAATGGAAACCCATATGACCCTTCTCCTGTTCCAAACTTATTCTTTGCGACACCTGTTAATGCAAGTGAGCAAGAAGTTTGGGTTGGAATTGGTGTAACTGCGCCTTTCGGCTTAGGCAGCGACTATGGAGACGATAGCTTTGTACGTTTTGATTCAACGGAGACAGAGTTAATGACCATTAATGTTGCTCCTTCTGCGGCTTATAAAGTAAATGATATGGTTTCTATTGGTGGTGGTATTGATATCCAATATGCCGATGCTGAACTAAAATCTGCTGCATGGGCAGGAACAGAAGGAACTAGCACTCTAGAAGGTGATGACATCAGTGTAGGATATAATCTTGGCGTCCAAGTTCAAGCAACCCCTTCTACTGAAGTTGGCTTACATTACCGTTCTGCTATCAGCCATGAACTAGATGGTAAAATTATTGCTGAAAATACATTGGGTGCTGATGTGAACACAAATGGGGGAGCAGATCTAGATTTACCGGACATTGCAACACTGGGCGTTGCTCATGACCTAAATGATAAAACTAAATTAATGGCACAAGCAACTTGGTTTGGATGGAGCAATTTCGAATCCATCAGAGCCGTTGATGATAACGATGTTGAGCTTTCAAACATTCAACAAAACTATCAAAATACATTCGCCATTGCTGTTGGAGCAGAACATAAACTGAACGACACATGGACAGTTCGTGCCGGATACCAGTTTGATGAAACACCAACAACGGATGAGTTTAGAACCTCACGTACGCCAGATGGTGATCGTCACTGGTTTAGTGGTGGTGGTACATACAGCGTAAATGACAAAATTGACCTGGATTTTGCAGCCACTTATATTGATATTGGCGAAGAAACCATTAATGTTTCACGTAATGGTGGTTTAGCAAACGTAAGTGCTGAAACAGATGGATATGTTGGTATTGTCGCTGCAGGCATTAACTACAAATTCTAATTCAATAAGAACTGAACAAATAAAAAGCCGCTTACTTTGAGCGGCTTTTTTGTGATTAAATATCAACTTATATCGAAGAAAGATTAATCTTCGATGATGGAGTTTAGCTTCATCGCTAATCCCATTGACCCATCAACTTTTAACTTACCCATCATAAACGCCATGGTTGGATCTTGCGTCCCATCCATTAATCCTTGAAATGTGTCTAATGAACATCTTAGGGTACAATCCGCATCTTCATCTTCATGCGATATTTCCGCAGGCGTTTGCGTCGCATCAATAAAAATGACACCGTCATCTTTAAAATCGAATTTTACTTTAGCGTCAAAACCCGCCGCCATCGCGATTTTCTCTTTAATTTTTTCTGTCACACTCTCTAATGACATTATGTTTTCCTCTTCATCGCCATGTTATCAATTAATCTTGTTTGCCCCAACCAAGCAGCTGCCAGCACTCTATCTGGATTCTTAGGGTTTGGACATAAATTTTCTGCCTCGCGGTGCGTGCAATAATCCACCTTATCAAACCCAGCCTCTATCAATGCTTGCGTTGCCTCGACTTCACTTAATTCATTATCCGCTAGTTGCTTTAAAATTTTGTTAAGTTGAATAGCAATTTTATATTCCGCTTCTGACAAATACGCATTTCGTGACGATAACGCCAAGCCATTCTCATCACGCGCCGTTTCAACACCAATAATTTCTAAGGGAAATTTTTTATCAGCTACCATTTTTTTCACTACTTGCAATTGCTGAAAATCTTTCTCCCCCATCATCACAACATCTGGTGCCGATAGAACAAACATGCGCGCTAAAACACTGACCACTCCATTAAAAAAATGCGGACGGTTTGCGCCCTCTAATGGTTTTGCTATCTCACCAGCTTGTATGTTCGCTTCGACGCCATTAGGATAAATGTCCTGCACACTAGGCAACCAAAGGGCGTCACAGTCAACCGCTTCTAATTTTTCAATATCAGCCTCCAGCGTCCGCGGATAGGTATCCAAATCCTCCCCTTCCGCAAATTGTGTCGGGTTTACAAAAATATAAGTGATAACAATATCAGCATAGTTTTTAGCCTCTTCAACCAACTTAACATGACCGGCATGAAGTGCGCCCATCGTAGGCACAAGCGCTACTAGCTTGCCCTTCTCTCTATAAGAAGACACATAATCATTTAATAGGGCTATATTTTCAATTTTCTTCATCAAGTTTTTATGACCTTAATTTACACTATCAAAGATTGTTTATTTCTTAAAAAATGTATCACATAGTTTTGAAAAAACTCTTTACCTACAGCTGAACTTTGTCCGTTCGTGACATACATATAATAAGCGGAAGATAACTTCCCTTTCTGTTTATCAATCACAGTATTGTTACTGCTGTATTCTGGCGCGCTGACGCCAATACGTGTGTTTAGTTCCTCCATAAAGGATACAGCTTCAAAGGCGCCTAACAGTAATGATTGCAACTCACTTTCTGGTTTTAGAAAATTCCTTCTTTCCCAAAACTTAAAAGGATAAAAATTTTCTAACATATGCTCAGAGGCATCAGCCACAACATTAAATTGATCTTGTAAGCCTTCACCTTCAAAACCCACAAACGTATTGCAGTCTTGGGCGCCCTTACTGATTGCTTCTGATATTTCTGCTTGTATGAGCGCACGTCGCATCGAATTTAAAACTCAGACTCGTCCATGTCCATTAAGCTCTCAGCTCCTGCCATTACAGCCTTAAAGTGCCAATCTGCTTCTGGTAGCATACGCGCAAAAAAGAAACGTGCAGTCTTGATTTTAGATTCGTAGAACGCTTTATTGTCCGTTCCCTCATCTAATTTTTTCTGCGCAGCTTCTACCATTTGAATCCACATATATCCCATTGCGACTAACGCAAACTGACGCAGATAATCGACACTTGCTGCTCCTGCTTCGTTCGGATCTTTTAATCCTTTTTGTGCAATAATTGCCGTTGATTGTTGAAGCTTCGCAAATCCTTTTGCTAGCGGAAATACAAATTCTTGTAGTTTTTCATTCGCTTGATTTTTCTCAATATACTCGCTCACTGGGTGGAAGAAACGACGTAAATAACGCCCCATATGCGCGCCCATTTTACGCCCAACCAAATCCAGCGCCTGAATACCGTTTGTGCCTTCATAAATCATTGCGATACGTGCATCACGGGCATATTGTTCAACACCATATTCCCAAATATACCCATGACCACCATGCACTTGCATCGCCGTTGATGCGATTTCAAAACCCATATCAGTTTGATACGCTTTAATAATCGGCGTTAGCAACGCAACCAAATCATCAGCTTCTTGACGTTTGTCAGGGTCACTATGTTTAATTGAAATATCCAAATTCATTCCAACCCAATAAGAAAGCGCACGGGAGCCTTCACAGAATGCCTTTGATGTTAACAACATACGGCGAACATCAGGGTGAACAATAATTGGATCTGCTGGCTTATCTGGGAATTTGGCGCCATCAAGCGCACGCATTTGAAGCCTATCTTTCGCATAGAACAACGCGTTTTGATACGCTACTTCCGCAATCCCTAAGCCCTGCATAGCAACGCCTAAGCGCGCAGCGTTCATCATTGTGAACATCGCCTTCAGACCTTTATGTGGTGCCCCTACGAGCCAACCTTTGGCGTCTTCTAAATTCATCACACAAGTGCTGGACGCTTTAATACCCATCTTGTGTTCAATCGAACCACATGAGATTCCATTACGGCTCATATCTTCTGGTAAGAACTTCGGCACCACAAATAGTGAAATCCCTTTAACACCTTCTGGTGCATCTGGGAGGCGTGCGAGTACCAAGTGAATAATGTTCTCCGCCAAATCATGTTCACCAGCAGAGATAAAAATTTTATTCCCTGTGATATTAAATGAGTCATCGCCATTTGGTTCTGCTTTAGTACGCAGTAATCCCAGATCTGTACCACAATGCGATTCAGTCAAACACATCGTGCCTGACCATTCACCCGTAATTAACTTTGGTAGATAAGTTTGTTTTTGTTCATCTGTCCCATAATGATGCAACGCTTCATACGCCCCTTGCGACAATCCTGGATACATACCAAATGAGAAATTGGCACTACAAATCATTTCTTGCATGACCGTGTTCACCAACATCGGCAATCCCATACCACCATATTCAGGGTCGGCAGAAACACCACACCAACCGCCTTCGGTAAATTCTTTATAAGCTTCCTTGAAACCTTTAGGTGTTGTTACGACATCGCCCTCAATTTTACACCCTTCTTCATCACCACTTTGGTTTAAAGGGAATAAAACGCCTTCACAGAGCTTTGCACCCTCTTCTAGTATCTGCTCAACCAAATCTGGCGTTGCTTCCTCATACCCTTCAATTTCGGTCAGGCTATTGGCGTCTAAGACATCATTTAGAATAAATTTAATATTTTCTAACGGAGCGGAATAAGTCGGCATATATAATTCTCATTTTTTAAAAATTGACGGTTAAAAATTCAAACAACAGTATAATCAAGAATAGCTGTAAGTACTAATCTTTCTGTAATATGGAACGAAAAATTTTACTTCTTAGTTTTATTTTCCAAAACATTGTTATTTAATTATTTATTTTATTTTAAGGACGTTAAAACATTCTTAACCCTATTGAGAGAAGCTATAATACTTAAATTGGTTTTTCAAAAACCGAACACCTAATTATGAAGAGGATATCATGAGCGACAAGGCACAGTTAGAAACAGTAGCAGAACCTGCTGTAGGATATAATGATCTAAAATTTTATTTCGCAAATCTAAATACAATGTTTTCGATTAGGAACACATTGGCAGTTGATATGATGACAGCAATGCCAGCAGGTAGTTTACAACGTAGAATTCATGACATTTCCTCTATCACAAAGCGTATTTACGCAGAAACAACAACACCAACGGTTACAAGCTTACTTGATAAAGTCGAAGCTGAAGCAACTGCAAACCCAGAAGGTTGGGAAGATTGGGATTTAGCCAATCTACGCGAGATGCGTCGCATTCACTCTCATTTGTCGTCTCTGCCGCCTGATTTATATATCGCTTCTGTTCAAGTGGCGAATGAAGGTCGTAAAATGCACGCAGCGGCTTTGACACAAAATAACTGGCAAGAAGCACAACCATATATTGAAAAAGTTGTAGCGCTTTACCGCAAAATTGCTGAATTAAAACAAAAGAAATTTGATACACGTACACCTTATAAAGCCCTGCTTTTAGGCTATGCGAGTGATATTTCTGAAGCTCAAATGGATAAATTATATGATGATTTATTAGAGCCATTAAAAGAACTTCATGCCAAGGCCATTGAGAAACAAGCTGCACAAGAGCCGCCTATTGTATTAGATGGTGACTTCGCTCGTGGCGATCAAATGTGGTTAAACAAAACAATCCTAGAGATGATGGGCTTTGACTTTGAACGTGGCGGACTTTATGTCACGAACCTAGCACCAATGACTGGCGGCGGTCCTGAAGACTCTCGTATTCTTGTACGTTGTGGCGATAGTGACACATTCTTAGATTCTATGAGTGACACATTATACCAAGGTGCGCGCGGTCTTTATTACCAAAATCTTCCTGATGATTGGAAAACACAACCAGTTGGGCAAGATCAAGGTGCCTTGATGATGAACTCATTAAGTATTTTATATGAGACAATCATTGGACGTACGCCTCAATTCTTTGACTTTATATCTATTCGCGCTGAAGGTGTCTTCAGACAATTTAAGAATAAAGGCTTCGAATCTGAAAACCTTTACCAACTTAAAAAAGTCATTCATAAGACAAACCGTCGTAATGAAGCGGATGAATTAAGCAAAATTTTCCATGATATTCTTCGTTACCGCATTGAGCGTGACTTGATTAATGGTAAAATTGAAGTGAAGGACATTCCCGCACGTTGGAATCAAGAAAGCAAAGAGCTATTAGGCGATGAGCCTAAAACACTAGCAGAAGGTCCTCTACAGAACCCAGATTGGTTCACTGGACGCTTTGGCTTCATTCCAACAAATACACTTTCTCACATTGTTGCGGCGCAGCTACACGAAACGCTCTACGCAGAGTTTCCTGACATGGGTGATAAAATTACCAATGGTGATTTAGGCTCTGTCAATGAATGGGTTAACGAAAAAATTCATTCTGTTGGTCGTAAACAAGACACGCTTGCAATGATTAAAAACATTACAGGTAAAGAGATTGGTGTCGAAGGTTTGCTGAAGCACTTGGAGCGTAGATATCTAAGCGACAAGCGTTAGGCTATTGCCAAAACCTCAAAATTTAGGTAGAGTGCCTGTGGATAATATCTGTATAACTCTATCAACCTATTGGGGATAACATTATGAAAAAATTACTTTTACTACTTACTGTTGGTGCAACAGCTGGTCTAGCTGCTTGTGGTGGCGTACCTACTTGTAACGACGAATTAGACGAATGTACATATGGCGGTGCTTACACTGAAGAACGTACAATTCAAACACAAGCTCAACGTAGAGCAATGGCAGAGCCTGCTCCAGCACCAGCTCCTGAACCAGTTCAACAAGTTGTAACACGTCCAGCGCCTGCTCCGGCACCTGCGCCTGCTCCTGTTGTTCAGGCACCAGTCGAAAGACCAGTAATGCAGCCTGTAACACCTGAGTTCAGACAAATTACTAAATAAGACGTCTCTTCTGACATTCTTATTTATGATATAAATTAAAAGCGAACCTTCAGGGTTCGCTTTTTTTATACGTACATTAAAATAACAAAGAGATTATAATGACTATTCAAACCATAAGCGCCACCGACTTTACTGAGCTATTACTAACCCAACCAAACCTTCAAGTTTTGGATATCCGTAGTCAGTTCGAATTCGATAATATGCGCCTATCTTATCCGACAACCCACGTTGAAATGCACAATGTCATGGCAAACGATACAAATATTAACAAAGACGCTGACCTATATATCCTATGTAAGATGGGACCACGTGCACATACAATTGCACAATATTTAGCCAGCAATGGCTTTAATAAGTTAATTGTTATTGATGGTGGCATCATGGGGTGCAAGGAATCTAGCGCACCAGTGGTCGAACAAGACCCACCAGCAAATCCACAAGAGATTATGCTCGCCGTTCAATCATCATTTCAAAAATTCATGACGCGCGAAGACATCGACTAATCAGTATTATTAATAATTTTTAAGAAACGTATTTTCTTGCAAGGTAAAACACAAAAAAGGCGCTGACACACCATATAAAAATAGAAAGAAAACCTGCCTGAGAAAATTTTAAATTGTTCATTAAAGAAAATTGAAGCGATCCCAAGTAAATTAAATATGGGATTACTGATATGATTCCAAAAATCACAACCTCTTTAAGTTGTTTCTCACCGCCTAATTGATAAGCATTTATTTGTGCAAATAAAGTAAACGTAGGGAATAACGGTATCAAGCCAGCCAATACGTACAGGTTAGTTCTACCTACATAAGAAATAAAAATTGCAACTGCAGCGCCAATTAATCCGTTAATCACATAATACAGCATTTAATTCCTTAAAGGCTTACCAGTTGTCAGCATATGCTCAACACGTTTTTGCGTACCTTCATGACGTATTAATTTCATGAACTCTTCACGCTCCAACTTGTAGATATCGTTTTCATGCATCGGCTCTGTCCAATCCGCATTCGGACCACCAGAAAGCACACTCGCAACCGCACTAGAAACCGTAACATCATATGGCGTTGCCTTACCTGACTTGCGCAAATCTGCCACCGCCAAATCAAGCGCCATCTTGCCAGATGGACCCGCCATACGAATCTCTTCTTTTGGTTCTGGTGCTGTGTACCCTTTAACCAATTCCAACGCTTTTTGCTTCGCATCAAATAGTAAACGGTCTCTATTCATCGTGATGTCATCAGACGCACGAAGATACTTAAACTCTTTCGCTTCCTGTGCTGACTTCGCAACCTTTGCCAAAGCAATCGTTTCAAACGCTTTACGTACAGCACCCATTGGTGTCACTTTAGGGCTAAACCATAAACGTTTACCACCTGTTGCCTTATCGTAATTTTCTGCTTCTTCCTGTTGGAAGCGCAATAGCATTTCTTTACACCCACCCCAACCAGGTAACAATCCAACACCAACTTCAACCAAGCCAGTGTACGTTTCTGCATGTGCTTGAACATGGTCAGAATGTAATAAAATCTCACACCCACCACCAAGTGCCATACCACTAGGTGCGGATACAACTGGGAACGGTGCGTACTTCAACGCTTTATAGACTTTTTGACCACCCGATACGAGCGATTCAATTTGTGGCCACATCGCGATATTCATCGCAAAGATAGCCAATCCTAAATTAGCACCAGCGGAGAAATGTGATCCTTCATTATAAATCACCATCGCCTTATAATCACCACTACCATCGCCAATTAACTTAATGGCTTTATGGTACGCCTCAAATACATGCTCATCTAGCGCATTCATTTTACCCGTAAATTCAACACATAAAACACCGTCACCAACATTCCAAACACTAGCACTGGCTGTTTTAATCACTGGCTCAGAAGCCAACTTGATATCGCGTAAAAGGAGTACACCCTCACCACGACTTACCTCATGGTATTTACCATCAGTACCAAAGTATTGCTGCTTACCGTCTTCAACCTTATAAAAACTACCATCACCAACTTTTGCTAACAATTCAGGAACGTCCATGCCTTCAGCGGTTAATTTGTCCGCAAACCATTTAGCACCTAATTGGTCAATCATCTCAAATGGACCAAATTTCCAATTCGTACCCAATTTCATCGCTTGGTCAATTTCAAGAATCGAATCGGCAATTTGTGGTACAAGTGACGCGGCGTAAGATAGTGTCTCACTTAATACTTTCCATGCGTACGTGCCCCCTTGATCATCGGTTTCAACGACTGCGCGCAATCCTTTTTTACCTGCCTTAACAGATGCTAATTTAGGTTTGTCAGATTTACGGTATTGGCTTTCGTCAAACTTATCTGACGTCATTTCCAACGTTTGCTTCTCTTTCGTGCCCTTCGGTGCGTCAGGGTTTAAACGATAAAAACCACCTTTACCCTTACGCCCATTATAGCCGGCTTCAATCATTTGACTGACGAATGGATAATCTTGGTAAATTTTTCTGTACGTGTCATCTTCAGGAAGACTTGAAAGCATTGATGTCGATAGATACGGCATCAAATCAACACCCACTAAATCAATCAGTCCAAACACAGCCGTCTTTGGCACACCAATAGGTTTCCCCATGACTGCGTCTGCAACCTCAATTGGCACATTATCGGCGATGGCATGGTTCACCGCAGATTGCATCCAAAACACAAGCAAGCGGTTAACAATAAATCCAGGTGTGTCCTTACAATGCACAACACCTTTACCCAAGCGCACATCACAGAAATCTTCAATTGTCTTAACAGCATCCGTACGTGTTTTATCACCAGCAATAATCTCTAACAAACGCATATAACGTGGTGGATTAAAGAAGTGTGTAATCATAAAGTCTTTAACGAAAGAGTCTGGCTGACCTTCTGCCAATTTAGCCAAAGGAATAGTCGATGTATTCGACGTAACGATTGAACCATTTTTACGATGTTTCTCAATTTTTTCATATGTTGCGTGTTTGATGGTTAAATCCTCAAGCACCACTTCAACAATCCAGTCACAATCAGATAATTTTTCTAAATCATCTTCCAAATTACCAACTTCAATCAATTTAGCATTGCGCTTTGACATGAACGGCGCAGGGTCTGCCTTCAACATCTTGGCAATGGCCCCCTTAGCAATAACATTTCTGTCTTCGGCATCTTTTGGTACGATATCCAGTAATACAACAGGTACACCTGCATTGGCTATCTGGGCAGCAATACCGCTCCCCATAACCCCTGCACCAATCACTGCAACTTTGTTAATCGTCATAATGTACGTATCCCTATTCTACTGATTCCAACACAATCGCTGTTCCCTGACCGCCACCGATGCACATAGTAGCCAGACCAAGTTTCTTGCCTTCACGTTGCATCAAGCTAGCGAGTTTACCAGTAATACGCGCGCCTGACGCTCCCAATGGATGCCCCAATGCAATTGCACCGCCGTCCAAGTTTAATTTAGATGTATCGATTTTTAAATCTTGAATGACAGGCAATGATTGCGCTGAAAACGCTTCGTTTAATTCTACGATATCAATATC
Source organism: Alphaproteobacteria bacterium (assembly GCA_023301585.1). GTDB lineage: Bacteria > Pseudomonadota > Alphaproteobacteria > Micavibrionales > Micavibrionaceae. The sequence goes on from JAMASZ010000151.1 coordinate 16,376, forward strand.
TTCAATTGTAATACCTGCACGCTCTAATGCTTTGGTAGAGGCAGGTACAGGACCAATCCCCATGATTGAAGCATCACAACCAGCAACACCAATTGACTTGATACGTGCCATAATCGGCAAGCCATGTTTCTTTGCGTATTCTTCAGATGCAACAAGTACAGCAGACGCCCCATCTGTTAATGGTGACGCCGTACCAGCAGTCACTGTTCCGTTCTCATCAAACGCTAGTTTAAGACCTGCAAGACCTTCAGCTGTTGATTCTGGACGGATACAACCGTCTTCTGTTACATCACCAATAGGAACAATCTCATCCTTAAACTTCCCAGCCGCGCGCGCTTTGCCTGCCTTTTGATGCGAATCTGCCGCAAACTCTTCTTGTGTTTTACGATCAATTTTGTACTTCGCCGCTAAATTTTCAGCTGTTTCCCCCATACCAATATACGCCGCATCACAGACAGGCGTCATATTTGGATTTGGCATTGGGTTAAAACCACCCATCGGAATACGTGACATTGATTCAACACCCGCGCAGATAAACAAGTCACCTGCGCCCATTTGAATATATCCTGCCGCCATTTGAATTGTCGTCATGGACGAACCACAAAAACGGTTAACAGTTGCACCAGCAACGCTATTTGGTAAATCCGCTAACTGAGCCACAATCTTAGCAATGTTAAACCCTTGCTCAGCTTCTGGGAACGCACAGCCCATCAGTAAATCTTCGATATCATCTGCCTTAGCGCCAGTCTCGGCTATCAACGCCTTAATGACTGTCGCTGCCATATCGTCTGGGCGTACACGCGCCAACGCGCCTTTATTGGCAAAATGAAAGGGGGATCGTTTATATCCGCATATAACAACTGAAGTTTGCATTGAAGGAAGTCTCCTAATAATTGGCGTGATTAAAAATTCCACCAATATTATCGTGGAACGTTGGGTAGGTCTAGCAACTATAGTGATTTTAGAAATAATAATGTCTTTTTTATTATTTTTTTGACATCAAGGCAAAAATCAGGCAATCCAAGGGTTGAGATTATTCAATTATAGCTAAGGAGAGCGTAAAATGCCTAAAGGATTAAAACGCATATGTATGGATTGTGGGATGCGTTTTTACGATCTTAACAAAAGCCCAATTGTTTGCCCATCATGTGAGGCACAATTTACAGGGGAAGTTAAAGTAAAATCAAAACGTGGTCGCGTTGCTGCTGCTGTTGAAGAAAAAGCGCCAGTTGTTGAAGAGAAAAAAGCAGCAACTGAAGACGATGATGACTTAGACGATATCGATGCAGATGACGACATCGTAAGTCTTGATGATGTTGATGAAGATGATCATGACGATGACGAAGATGATGAAACAACAATGACCATCGATACTGATATCGACGATATCGAAGTTGAAGACGACGATGATGATTTAGATGATGACGTCGAAGACGACGAAGATGACAAATAATTTTGTCGTCTGATATTATCTATCAAATAAATTTTTCTATTAAGACTGAGTTGTCACAAACACAACTCGGTCTTTTTAATGACTCTTTACAAGATTATTTTTTATCTATCTCAACCTTAATCGATTCCACAAAAATTAACGTTGTTTGCGTTACAAATACTTCTTTTAAAGAAGAAGAGTTTCTTTCATTCTTACAAAAAATATTGCCTGCTAATGAGATTGTTTTAAATAAGATTAATGATTTTACAATTAAGGAAATAAATCAAAAAACTAACTGGCTTCAAGAGAGCTATGAAGCACTACCTAGTTTTGAAATCGGAAATTTCTTTATTTATGGAACACATCACATACAGGAAGTTTTAACAGACAAAATCCCGCTTATGGTTGATGCGGTAACCGCCTTTGGGTCTGGCTCTCACGGCACAACATCTGGTTGTTTAAACGCCTTAGAATACCTTAAAAACCTTGAGTTTAAGCCTAATAATATTTTGGATTTGGGAACAGGTTCTGGAATACTTTCAATCGCCGCAGAAAAACTTTGGGACGATGCAAAAATTACTGCTACCGATATAGATGAAGAATCTATTGTCGTCACAAACCGTCATTTAGAAAAAAATAACTCGACCAATATTGATGCCTTCCAAAGTGACGGTTTTGAAAATTCTAAAATTGAAAAAAACAGTCCTTATGATTTAATCATCGCAAATATTTTAGCAGGTCCATTAAAAGAATTATCTGTAGAAATAATTGAGCATACAAAAAATAAGGGAATGATAATTTTGTCTGGGCTATTAATTGAACAAGAAGATGAAATCATCAGCCATTACATCAATGACAAAACAGCATTAGAGCACAGCATTCACATCGACGAATGGGCAACTCTTATAATCAAGAAAAATTAATCTGCTTTTGAAATTTTATCACTAGGCGTATTACCGCCATTGGAGAAGAATGCATTCTTAACAAAATTCTTCAATTTATATAATCCAGATTGTGTTGGATGCACTTTATACATTGATAAAATACGCTCTACATCGGACACAACACCTGCATCAATTTGCTTAATTAATAACAATGCAACCATATAACTTCTTTGTGCCGAATTATTCGTCACGGGAAATAACTTATCTTTTACTTTTAACTGCGAGATATACCGCGCTTTATCAGTACTTGTCTCATAAGCACGGTCTTGCAAGAAAAACGAGAGTATAGGGTATTCAACGCTTTCGCCCAAAATATTATATTCCCAACCAGAAATTCTGATGTCGTGAACAGCAGAAAATAAGTTATCTGCATAATATATGGGAGTTGATTCGATATTATAAACCAGCCCTTTAACTTTTGCGGAAACTGGGTCTTTCGTGACTGACTGCCCCGAAATATTTTTTAAACTTTCAAAATGTTTCCAACCTTTGGGAGGCCAAAACACATTATTTGACGAAGTGTTACCCATTATATCTGCCCTGTAAAACGGCGATATTAAATTATACTCATATCGCTTCTTTTTATTTTTTGATTAAACTAAGTAAAGCACACAAATCAGAAACAATCAAGATAATTCCATATTTCTTATAAATTTGAAAAATAAGTAAAATTTTTAATCCTTCGGTGCTAATAATTTTTTAAGCATTAAACTTATAATAATACTCATTCCCACATGCCCAATAAATGATGACTGTGTATAGGAACCGAAATCCATCATAAAGCTTCGACCAATAAATGGGGCCAGCAAACCTTGAGCAACAAACCATAAAGAAACTCCAGCGATAAAACCGCTCAAAATATAATTAACTCTGACAAGTCTATGAACTAAATATACAAACAAACCAAACCCAATAGAGCCAACTAAAGAATGTATTACAAATGCTAGCTCATAGGGAATCTCTAAGCTAAATATTTTTTTTATGGTTGCGGTAACCAAATTTGCAGGCTCTAAAGTTTTTCCAAATAAAACTGGGGAAATAAACCACGCATAAATTTCAAATACTAACTCCCCCACAATGCCAGCAGCCACAATGTTTCTAATAAGCTTGATATTCATAGTTTTAAACCCTTAAGCGTTTATATTTTTTAGTATAACGTGTAATTCTGGCTTTTAAACTTAATAGTTACATAAAATTTAACCTTTAAAATAAAGCCACTGAATTGAGAAATAGTTATTTGGTAAAAATAGATTTTTAAGATTCATTTAAATCATATTGCATATGTATTACATCAATAAAGACAGTCGGTCTTATTTCTATTTCTCTTATTCTTTTTTGTGTTTTGTAAAACCCCAAAGAAGTGTAGAAACCTTCTGCGTTTAAACCAGATAGACATTCAAACAATTTAAATTTTTCTTTTTGCGCTTCTCTTCTACACCACTCAAAAACTTTTCGACCGACCCCTTCTTTGATATATTCTGGGTGCGTTGCATAATTTCTAACATGCGCAACATCTTTTTCAGTCTTATGCGTTACTGGATCTTCATCAGACCAACCACCACATCCTATTAGTTTTCCATCAACTGTTTCAGCTACCGCATATCTTTTTGATTTTATAAAAGCGTCGCTTATTTGAATTTTAAAAGGCAAAGCAGCATTGATAAAATGCATCGAGCAAGAATTAGACATCAACTTACGATAAGACTGTTCTAATATATGATTGATATTTTCAATATCATCATGTGTTGCTGCACGTACTGTAACCATAGAAAATTTATATCATAAAATAGATAAAGGATGACACCCGGGTATAGATTTACCCCCTGAAAGAGACTATTCCACCGTAACGGACTTCGCCAAATTTCTTGGCTGGTCAACGTCAGTACCTTTAGCAACGGCAACGTGATAAGAAAGTAGTTGCACGGGAATGGTGTATAGAATAGGTGCAACAAATGGATGTACTTCACCCATTGCGACTGCCCAACTTGTCATCTCGTTCATTTTTTCAACGCCGACTGCATCTGAAAACAATAAAATTTTTCCACCACGCGCAACTGTTTCTTGAATGTTCGACATTGTCTTATCAAACAACGGCTCATTCGACGGTGCAATGGCAACAATCGGCACATTCTCATCAATCAATGCGATTGGTCCGTGCTTCATCTCACCAGCCGCATAACCTTCGGCATGAATATAAGAAATTTCCTTTAACTTTAACGCGCCCTCTAAGGCAATAGGATAAAGGCTTCCACGTCCGATATATAAAACATCACGTACACCGAAAATCTCTTTTGCAATTTTTTTAATTTCGCCGTCATGGTTTAAAATGTTTGATGCAATCTTTGGTAAGTGACGAAGCGCATCGGCATAAATTTCCTTGTCTTCACCAGCAATCGTTCCTTTTTTGAACGCCAGCGCCAACACTAAACATGCCATCGTTGTTAATTGTGTTGTGAATGCTTTCGTTGAGGCAACACCAATTTCTGGTCCCGCCAGTGTGTGAAGAACCATATCTGATTCACGCTCAATCGTGCTTTCAATCGTGTTTACAATCGATAGAATTTTTTGATCCTGACGCTTACAATAACGAAGCGCCTCCAGCGTATCTAACGTCTCACCAGACTGAGAAACAAAAATACAAACGCCATCTTTCGGCATTGGTGCTTCGCGGTATCTAAATTCAGACGCAATATCAATTTCGCAAGGTATACGTACCAATTGCTCAAACCAATATTTCGCAACCGTACACGCATAAAATGCCGTACCACAAGCAATCAACGTAATGCGCGGGGCGTTTTCAATTGCATCAATAATATCCTTAGGCATTGAAATTTCACCCGTCGCGGGATTGATGAATGAATTAAGCGTATCACCAATAACGGCAGGCTGTTCGTAAATTTCTTTCAGCATAAAATGCGGGTATTCACCTTTACCTGTTGTTGCGCCTGATTGCGCGGTAATACGGATTTGGCGTTCAACATTATCATTATCTGCTGTGTAAATTCTTACCGCTTCGCGCGTAACAGAAACGCGGTCACCATCTTCCAAGAAACAAATTTTCTTTGTCAGTGGTGCCAACGCGTATGAATCAGATGCTAAGAACATCTCACCTTCGCCATATCCAACCGCAAGCGGTGTTCCCTGACGCGCGCCAATCATTAAATTTTCTTCACCAGAAAAAATAACAGCGAGCGCGTACGCGCCCTCTAATCTATCAGCTGCTTTATCAAAAGCTTCTTGTGCTGACAAACCTTGCGTTAAATAATGCGTTACCAAATGCGCGATAACTTCTGTATCCGTCTCGGTTTCAAACTGACACTGAAGCTCTTTTAACTCTGCTTTAAGTTCAGCATAATTCTCAATAATACCATTGTGTACCACGGCCACCTTTTCAGTTGCGTGTGGGTGTGCGTTATTCGTTGTTGGTCCACCATGTGTTGCCCAGCGGGTATGCCCAATACCAATAACACCATCAATAGGTGTTTCTTCTAACAGGTTTTCTAAATTAACAAGCTTACCTTCGGCGCGACGACGTTGAATATTACCGTCAACCAAAGTTGCAATACCTGCAGAATCATAACCACGATATTCTAAACGTCTTAACCCTTCAATTAATTGAGGAGCTGCTTGTTTATCGCCAATAACACCAATAATTCCACACATTAGACTTTGTTCTTTTCTGCTTGTTTAAACTTACGATATTGTGTTGCCCAACCTTCGTGGTTTTCTTGACGTGAACGTCCAATAGCCATCGCATGGTCTGGTACATCTTTATTGATGTTTGACCCAGCAGCAAGCATCGCCCCATCACCAATTTTTACTGGCGAAATCAATGTTGTGTTAGAGCCAATAAAGACATTCTCGCCAACGGTTGATTTATGCTTAAAGAAACCGTCATAATTTGCAAAAATTGTTCCCGCACCAATATTGGTTTTAGC
>JAMASZ010000152.1 GCA_023301585.1 Alphaproteobacteria bacterium
CAACAAGTAGTAAATAAGCCAATTAACAAGAGAAAATCCAAAAGTTGAGGGATCCAGGTCCTCCTAGGGCGACTTCGTGACCTTGTAGAGACGACCGTACGGTGTGGTACCGTGTACGGTAGCTCGCGACCACAGAAACTCTTCCAGCAGAGGAATTCAGCAGAATGCCAACCAGAGCTCCAATCGACTTGGGAATTTCGAGTTCTGTTGTAATATAATAAACAACAATAACTTTGTATGAGCTCCCTTAGCTGAAAGTGTGACGTGAACTCCGAGGACCACTAAAAGATGAGGTGAGAACAGCCTTTTGTTGTCAGGCAATCCAAACCACTTAAAAGGTCGCAAAGGTCTCCACGAGAGCACAAATTCGCCACCACACCTCGTGAGACACAGACAGTGCCTCTGGTAAGAGAAATGCGGCGGTTAATCTAAGAGAAATCGAAATATAACGTAGGCGCTAATATTCGATCGAGAGTGAGCTTCCGTGCCACACGTCTCATTATACTATATGTAAACGATATGTAATCAATATGCAAGGTGAGTATGAGTACAGAACAACCCGCAATCGTGAATCAGGTTCCGATTTCTGTCAGAAACCTTGGATGCCCCAAGGGCCACAACGCTTCTCTACACAACACAGAAAAGTGGTGTCCGCGGACAAGGAATCTCGCACCACGGACGCAACAACGACCGACTCGCTTGCCCAACCAAATGTGTCGCCCGACGCGTCCGTCATCTGCGAGAACAGGGGGCCTCGCCCGAGACCCCTTCTTTTCCTACTATGACAATGAACGACAATGGCGAGAAGTCTACAGCCAACAAGTTACGGCAGAGCTCAGAAAGTCAGCAGCGGAGCTACAGGAAGTATTGGGAATCAGACCAGAAGAAATCACTCGTGTCGAGCCTCCGACCCGGGAGAGCTAAAACAATGTTGTGGTGTGCCGGGATCGACACTGCCTCCATTCAGTTGGTGGGAAGCTAGAAGTCAGACGAGACGCACGGACAAGCCGCAAGCCTCATGCACAACTTCGCTGCTACACCTATCGGCCAGAAGAATCCACTGACGACCCAACCACATTCATCACGATGGACGCGGCCGGAAACATCACTGGAAACCGATCACGAGGAGAACCCACTCACGACGACACCGCTTCCGCCAACGCACAAGGCTGACGACGCGCCCACCCCAAGGACTCAATGATCCACAATGGACGGAGCACAACCTCGCTGCCTCGCGCAGCAAGCCCCTCCGCTCGGTCGTGCGCGGGCTGGACCTAGTTAACAACATCCAGCCCAACCAAAGTTCGAATCTTCCACTACCAACGACCAGTAGCAAGGTGTGTCTAACTTCGGTGAGACCTATGGTTTCACGTCCGTTTATTTGGTCGCTCCTTAGGAGCCTACAAACTCCAAAAAGCCAGCATCACTCTGGCTTCATCCAGTTCGCCGTTTATACCTGGGAATCGAATACCCTAGGGTGGTGTCCCTTGCCATCCTCAGCCCTATCTTCCCACAACCTTGGAGCTACTTTTGTGATAGTATTTCGTTCATTTGCGACGTGCAAACTACGGAGTCATCCTGAAATCTCTGTGTAATCGATCTGGGATTCGATCCACCTGTTGGTATCAAGAATCTGGAATCCCGAATCCCAATGATGCGGAACTACTTGACACCCCCGTTGACAACTGCATTTCATACTATGTTTGCGCCTTCCTAACGCTTCTCAATATACATTGTTACGATTCCGGTCCAGCATTCAATCCTTCATTCAATCGCCCACGGTAGAATATGCCAACAAAGAACCTTTAACCTTTGCTACATATTGGCTTCCTCTCCAGGAGCACTGATCGCACTCTCTATCATTTACAAACCAAGTCAGAGATGATAGTAAAGAGATTTTTGGGTGGTTCTACTGTGGCACGGCCACACTAAAAAGTCGACAAGGTATTGTACCGAGGTAACTCCGGCATCAATCAGGGTCAAGCCATTGTGTCCAAAAGGTCCACTGCTGGCCACAGCTTTGCCAATTCGAGTCTCTGTCAGCCAAACCGGCGTCAATGAATGATCTCGGGGGATCAATCGTATCCATGAACGCATACGGAATGGACGCGGTCTATTTTTGGTGCCCACATTGTCGTCCATAGAGTCAAACAAGTGTCACACCACACTATATTATTCGATTGAAATACCTCATTGGTCCACACCCATATCCCCCTGTTTGAAAAATATGAAATAAACTATACATAACATAAGTGAAAAATAGTCTAGTTCAATTGGGTGGGCAAAATAAAGAGACCCTCTTACCGGCAGTGACAGAGTGGTGGCTCCAACTCCCTTTTGGCGGAACCGCCGTCATCGAACGATGTCAATGCGTTCCATTGTAGCCATGAACAATTTTGGGTGCCGACTTTGTCGTCGACGGATCCAAACCAGTGTCACTCAACGTAGCTATTCTTCTATTGAAATACCCCCATTGGTCCTCACCCATCTCGCCTTGCGGTTGAACCAAAAGAAATATTGATCTAGACTATTGATTGCATCAGAGAGTAATAGTATTATCATTCCTGGACGGTTCAAGAAGGGCGATTGTGCCCCGCAGGTCCATTGGGTGGGCTAGAGAGATCCTTCTATCGAAGACAGAGTGGTCGCTTCAACTCCCTCTCGGCGGGACCGCCGTCAGTGTATGATCTCCATGCGTTCCGAGGAACAGTCATGTCACTCCTGGGCGTTTCAAGAAGAAGAGCGATTGTGTCCGACAGGTCCATTGGGTGGGCTAAATAAAGTGACCCTGTTAGTACCGGCGGTGACAGAGTGGTCGCTTCAACTCCCTTTCGGCGGAACCGCCGTCATTGTATGATTTCAATGCGTTCCATCGTATCCATGAACGCTTACGGAATGGACGCGGTCTATTTTGGGCGCCGACTTTGTCGTCGATGGATCCGTCACTCGTCGTTGTCTCGTTGGAAAGAAACTAGTAATCAACAACACCCCAAACTTGGTGATGGCCTTGAGTACTTGCTTCCCCTCCGCGTATTCTTGCCTGGACAATAACCGAGATACTGCCAGGATCTGCCAACCGCCCGGT
>JAMASZ010000153.1 GCA_023301585.1 Alphaproteobacteria bacterium
AAAAAACATGGCGATCATATAAATTATTTATCCCTGTAGTCAATTTTGCAAATATTGGTCTTAATATATATACTGTATTTTTCTTCGGTAGGCTTAATTCTACTCTCCATATTTTGGAGGTGGCTCTGTTGCTTTGGTCTCTTGTCCTTTCCTAATGTTTGCCAGCTGAATGTTCGTCTCCAAGTCCATGAGGCGAGACTCAATATCTCTACACTTGGTATGTGCCTCATCCGCCCTCTTATCACCGTGACCACGCCTCCATATTCTCACTTGCATCTTGCATACTACTGACATTGCTGTAAATGAGATTAGTATAGCAGCTGCTATTAACGTGTAGGTAATGATTTGTTCAGTAACTGTTTTTTCAGGTTTTTCTGTCTTAGCCCATAGTTCAGCATGCCTTATTTCTTGCTCGTCTAACTTTTTGCTGAATTCCACATTCTCATCTTTTAGTTTATTAATATCTGATCTAGTTAAGCTGATATTCAAAGCTAGCTTTTTGGCCGGGGTCGTTTCAAAGACTTGCATTTCAATATCCAAATCCGGTCCATAGTCATTTGAGAATGCCGATTCATAGTCAGCTAAATGGTTGAATTCTATCATGCCGATAGAGAAATTATCAGTCCTGAGTCGGCAGAAAACGGGTATATCAAGGATTGCAGAAGTTGGGAGTTGAATTTCTCTAGTTTTTTGTTTTTCACAGGATATAAATGCAGAAGAATTATTTGGCTGACTCAGCAAAATCCTAGTGTTCGTTATGTCATGAACGATAATTTCTGCCCAATTATTACAATTGTTAATCTTAATTCCACATTCACTCCTGGGCTTAATATTAATTTCCCTTTTCTGACATACCAATTTTCTGCCGATCTCAGTACATTTATGGAAGTCGGAATCAGATAGGAACCTGTATGTATTCGATCCGTAGTCAACAACAGCCATTCCCAAGTCAGTACTAAATCTGTTCGTGTTATCCAGTAACTCAATAAATTTGTGGTCATTCAGAGCAGCAATCGGAACCTGTAACAGTGTTACCAACTCGTAGGTTTCCTCTGATGCCCACGAATGGGCCAGGGGCAACTTGAAGTATTGCTCGCAATGTTTACCACTAAAAATTGGCGCGTCCTCTCTGGTCTTACGTTTGAGATATATTTTATCGATAAGGTCTCGCAGTTGCTCAAATTGAATGCTATTTCTGCTGAGCATGCCAGCATCACTTCTTGCCATGATCTCCCTGGCCTTAGCTATAGTCTGACTCGTGTATATCAAAGATTCCATAACTTTATTAGACATTGACAAAGCTGTCAGTCCCTGTATGAGTTGGTCCCTAATGGACAAGATATGCTTGGAATTAATTGCCGAGTTATTGTGGAGCTGTACGAGCATATTCTCGTGGACTTCAATCGTTTGGATGAGATCATGGTTTTTTGCGGTATTTTCCTTCATGAGAGCCATTATTGAGCGACTGTCGAGTTCCATTAATTTAACTTTTTCTAATGTTTTACGATGTTCACTAGCTGAGGGTACACCCGTAAGACCAGACAGGAAATCACCTAGGAATTCAAGAGCTCGCTTATCATGACTTTGACTATTCTGGGCAACGACTTCATGGAGTCTAACTTTGAGTTCGACAATTTTGTCTAAATTGCTCTTTACTATCCCAATGAGTACTTTAAAGAACTGGCTGTTATTGGCATCGGACGTAATTGCATTCTCGGCATGTAATTGTATGCCGTTTCTGATTGAGGTCAGTTCAATTTCTGTATCTTTTAAATGAGTACTTATCGGTCCTAACTTGGTGTGAATGAGGATTGTGTCCACATCTGATTGTAATATGACTCTGGTCCCCTGGTAAGAGCGATCAATGGAAGCGGTGGCACGAATGAGTAGGAGGGCGATGAAGACTAGCTGGCATTGGTAGGAAATCATCTTCCCCCCCTTTGTTGTCTGGCCTGTCGCATGGGACGTCCTGAAAAAATGTTATAGTTTTTAATACTACGCAATGCAATTGATATATTTCCTGACCTCTCTATACACAAATAGAGAATAACTGTTAAGTCTGATTTAGTGGGAAAAAAAGTTTTATCTTTGTGATTGCCGGTTTTAATTACCAGCTTGACCTCCTTGTTCCATGGGCTGGGGACCCAGCAACATGGCTTCCTCTCTTTCCCTTTTCCTCCTATCAGAATCCAATTTGTTCTTCCTTACGACCTCTGCCTTCGCTCGTTCCATGGTAGGTTCGTCGATCTTCTTGTAGTCTTTTTCAGTTCTCTTCCTGATGGTGATAACTGGATAGGAGTCCCCCCTCATAATCCCTACTCTTGTCTTGAGTGCGGCATTTTGGTGCCTGACTTCTGTGGCTATCCTGCACAGATATTTGTAGCTGTTCAGAGCATATCTTGGGATCTCGTTTGTAATGGAGTACTCAAAGTTTTCCTCCTTGCTCTTTACCATTTCTTCAACTCTGTTGAACATCTTGATTTTGTCGCCGAGACTGGATAACTCGACTCTGACGGAAAGGGGTTCTCCTGTCCTCTCCCCCCGGTTACGGGGAAGTCTTCTTAGGTAATTGATCTTGATCTGGCCTCCGTCTAGTTTAAGCTTGCGTAGCATTCTGAAGAATGCTCTCTCTAGGTCTTCGTAATTTTCTTCATTCTTCTCCGGCCTTATGCCTCGGACGATTACCACATTCTGGGATCTTTCGAGCTGTATTTGTTGGGCTGCAGTCAGTGCTGCCTTCGCTTTCCTCGAGGCCTCTGCTAGTTCCAGTAGCATGTCCTTGTTCGCTAATTCCAGCTTCATGATTCGGTCCCTGTTTTCTTGTGTTTCATTTGAGCATTGGTTCCCGATACGGGTTGCCAAATCCACTCCTTGGTCGAGGCTTGCAATCCTCTGGTCTTGAATGTCCATAGCATCGTGGACAAAATTGTGCTGTGCTGTGAAACTATCTACAACAGTTGATAGGGTTCCAGCCATATCCTTGACCCCCACGGTCTTGATGGTGGAGAGACTGTTGAATGATGCTCTCCATGCTTTGCATTTTTCAAGGAGGTCCGTCCGGGCCTCCTTGTTATCTTTGAAGGTTGAGGGCATCTCGGCACTGGATAGGTTGGTGTTACTTCTCAAGTCTTGTATTCACAGTTGGAATCCACTTTGTGCGCTTAAATTATTAATTAATTGTTAAAATCTCTCATACTTTATTGTCGAAACTCCCCCTCATTGAAATGATCAGCTAACTTTTCTAGGTGGCTGCATGCTGCAGCCTAAGTACATCTATCTTGCTTATAACATTGGGCTAAAGACCCTAGCTTTATTTACTTCTCCCCTTATAGCTAGTTACGTTCTTCTTTATTACATTTCCAGTAGACACCGACCTACCTTCTTTCTTGCTGATTCTTGAATCTAGTCTCTGTAGAATGCTGTTCCTTTCTCGGATGCTGCTCTCTTGCCCACGATTGGGCCTGTGTAGGTTGGATGTTGTGGTATGTTCTCTCTGCTGTCAGCTGATCGCTGGCCCGTTCCCACTCTCGTAATCTGAATTGCCACGGTGAAGAGGTCCTCCTTGTGTAGTAAGATGTGTAGATGTGTATATTGCAACGTGCGCTAAGTCCAAGACTCTTTGATTTAATTTTCCTTTTTTTTCTCAAGAAGATCGGAGAGAGACGTCTGCCTCTGACCGATACAACTATGCAACTGATACAACTATGCAACTATATTAAACCACCCGTTAAGCACTTTAATAATATTGGCAG
>JAMASZ010000154.1 GCA_023301585.1 Alphaproteobacteria bacterium
GGTAGGTGTAGCTCCACCACGACCAGATACAGCTTTCTTTACAGCATAGCCTGTTCCAACGGTTGCAACAGCAGCGCCTGTTAAAAGGGCAGCATTGCTTGCCTCATTTTCAAATGCTGTAGGGTCACTTGAATCTCCACCTAAAGTATCTCTTACTACGTTTATGCCGTTTTTGACTGTTTGACCAGCTGTATCAAATGACTCGCTAAATGTATCGTTTTGTGCGGATTGTCTACGGTCGACATTAGCCATAGATTCAAGACGATCTGTGTTCGCTTCTCTTGTGCTTGCCAATTTGTCTGCCCAGCCTGCGAACATTGTGCTTCCAGTAAGTTTTGCGATTGCATCACACAACCCTGCTAAGGTACCAGCGAAGAAAGTGGTGATTTTACCGTGAGCTTGTGCAACGGCATCCCAGGCGAAATTTTTTCCTTCCACACGACTTGATTCAGCGACAGCATTATCGGCAAGGTCTCTACCATGTTTGGTTGGAAAGCCATCTGTTCCATCCTTACTGCTCATGCTATCAACAACACCACCTAAACCTATGGCGCCGAGCCCTAAAGTTCCAAGTTTCATCGCTCCGCCTACAATTGCTGGTAATAATGCCATTATCTTTTCTCCTACTTCCGCGCCCTTTATTTTCTTGGGCTAAACTCTCTTTTATTTATAATCAAATTCTACCGAATCTAATTGGTTCTTTGCAAATGAACGGGAAATTGTATGTTATTTCAATTGGTTATACCGTTTTGCATATTTGTTCTTTTACTCCGTTTTCCTGTGTTTTCAGGCGTTATTGGAGATTTCTCCCTATTATAGGTCACGAACTATTAATAAGTAATTAATGTTGACATAATTAAATTGGGTTAAATTGTCTTATATAATGTAGGTAGAATAGGCGAAGGAGAGGGGCTTTTACAAAATACTCGTAAAAACTTAATCTATTCAATGGTTTAGATGTTTAATAGGCTCGTGTTAGCGCGTTGACGTGCCTGAGATATATAAATAAGACTTATTTATACATGCCTTAGCGTGTTTACACGCCTGAGGCTTGCACCGAAGGGCGCTTGCGCCCCTAAGGTGTAAAGCTTAATGCCTAAAGTGGCGCATATCTGTGTAAACCATGGCTAAACCACGCTCGTCAGCCGCCTTAATGACCTCTTCGTCACGGATAGAGCCACCAGGCTGAATAACGGCTGTCACGCCTGCTTCTGCAGCAGAGATAAGTCCATCGGCGAAGGGGAAGAAGGCATCAGACGCCACAACGGAGCCTTTTGCCAAGCTATCAGGGAAGCCAGCAGCTTCGGCGGCGTCTATTGCTTTACGGGCGGCGATTCGAGAAGAATCGAGCCTACTCATCTGACCAGCGCCGATTCCAACAGTTGCGCCGTCTTTGGCGTAGATGATAGCGTTGGATTTAACGTGTTTTGCGACCTTGAAGGCGAAAATCATGTCTTCTAGCTCTTCTTGGGTTGGTTCACGCTCGGATACAACGCGCAAATCTTCGGCTGTGATGACGCCGTTGTCGCAATCTTGCACTAATAAACCACCAGCAATACGTTTTACTAAGTGACGCTTCGCATGAATGTCTGGAAGACCGCCTGTTGTTAGGACGCGTAAGTTTTTCTTTGTCTTTAATATATCTAGTGCGCCTGCTTCTACGTCAGGGGCAATGATGACTTCGCTGAAGACCTTGATAATTTTTTCGGCTACGTCAGCAGTTAATGTTCTGTTTAAGGCTATAATTCCGCCAAAGGCGCTGACTGGGTCGCATCTAAGGGCGCGGTCATAAGCGTCTGATACATTATCACCAGTTGAAACACCACAAGGGTTTGCATGCTTGATGATGGCAACGGCAGGGGCGTCAAATTCTGCCACTAATTCATAGGCAGCGTCTGTGTCGTTGATGTTGTTATAGGATAATTCTTTTCCCTGAATTTGGCTGGAGTGCGCGGCCCCAGGGCGGGTAGAGCCATCAACATGGTAAAGCGCTGCATTTTGGTGTGGGTTTTCACCGTAACGTAAGGATTGCTGCAATGTTCCTGAGAAGCTTATGCGGCGTGGGAATTCATCGGCATTTGTTTGCTTCATAAACCAGCTAGAAATGTTTGAATCATAAGTTGCCGTTAGAGAATAAGCATTCGCAGCTAGTTTTTGGCGTAGTTTATAAGTCGTCGCACCTTCATGGGTTTTTAATTCCTCGATAACGTCTTCGTAATCCTGAGGGTCTGTGATGATTGTCACAAATTCGTGGTTTTTCGCAGCAGAGCGGATCATCGCTGGTCCACCAATATCAATGTTTTCAATACAAGTGTCGTAATCTGCACCTTTGGCAACGGTTTCAGAGAAGGGGTAAAGGTTCACAACAACCAAATCAATATCGCCGATTTCATGGTCTTTTTGCGCTTGAACGTGATTGTCATCGCTACGACGTGAGAGAATTCCGCCATGTACCTTTGGGTGAAGTGTTTTAACGCGACCGTCCATCATTTCAGGGAAGCCTGTGTGGTCTGATACGTCTTTAACGTCAATGCCAGCATCTTTGATTGCTTTGGCTGTGCCGCCAGTTGAGAGGATTTCTACGCTGTGTTCCGAAAGCGCTTTGGCTAAATCAATTAACCCATCTTTGTCAGAAACAGAGAGCAGGGCGCGTTTAATTTTAACGGCGCGAGGGTCACGGATTGTTTGGCTTTTGGCAGCAGTATTAGCAGACATAGAAATTATCTTTTCGTTGTTTGAGTGAAGATGAAATATATAGCGCAAGCGGGCGGTAAGGCAAGGCTTTAGGTGAAGTTATTTAATGAAGAATTTTATTGACATAATCTCAATAATTCCATAGAACACAGGACGTTTTATTTAAATGAGGAAAAGCTAATGTCGAATAGTCGCGTATCTGTAAAGAAAATCAATACGTTTTTTGAGGGGCGTGAAGCTGATGTTCCGTCTAAAATGCAAGTCACATGGGACAAAGCTGCTAAAAGAGGCAACGCTATTACAGATTCCTATAATGTATCAGTTAAATTTACCGATGATGCTTCGCTTACCATCAAGTCTAATGAGTGGATGCAATTACAAGAATTAGTTAGGCACCCGGCTACTTTATCTGAGATAGCAAAACGCGCTATTCGGTATATTTGGGCTGAAAGTCCAGGTGTTATTGCGGCTAGACGACGTGAGAGTGCGCAATTTGAGCATGACAAAGTAAATGGTAGGCACGGACCGCGTTAAAGGTTAAGCGTCCTTTTCCTCAGGTTTTGGGCATTTAAGCAAAAACTCGATGCGTCCATCACTTTGTGACTTAATCGTAAGCTCATAATCATACGACAAAGCTAACACGCCAATGGCGTAGGGGTGGACTAGGCGTGGATCTAAATCATCAGGGTCAACTTTTTGAGCAATGGCTTCCTCGACGTTGTCACGTATTGTCGCTCCTTCACCTTCTGCAATGATTGCGGTACTTCCCGCATCATCACCCATCGCTGGACGAACAGAGATGTAGCCACCTTTTGGCAAGGCTTCCATTGCTAGCATCAAAGAGCACATTAACATTTTACAATAGGCTGGTGGGAATGGATTGTTGTTATCATTAGGTCCTAAGTTGCCGTAAGGGTCCCAAGTCTGGCTAATTTTTCCTTCGCCTTTTATAAGCGCAGAGAATGCCTTTTGTACATCTTCTGGTTTGATATTCGGGTCACGTCCGCCTGCGCCATACGCCATGCGGAAAGCCGCAAGTTTGGCGGAAGATTGTTCGGCACTGTAAGCAATTAAATCAAGTGCTTCATCGCCAGCATCTTCGCCCATTTCACGCATGAACTCGATGCCGTTATTAATAGCGCCAACGGGGCTAATAATGTCATGGCAAATTCTGGAGGCTAGAAGTTCTAATACGGCGGCGATGTGTTTGTTGTCAGTCATGGAGGAGGCTCTTTGATGGTTGTTAAAATTTCAAACCATATTCTAAACGAATATAGATATTTAGGTAGGGGTAATTATTTATATGACAAATTATCCCTTGACGTGACTTTTTATCGGCGTATGTTCTGGCTCATTAGAGTAATAATGAGGAAATACGAATATAATGTCTGATTTTTCAAATGACGATCATGCTGCCCCTAAATGGCTTCAGGCTGGATATGTAGGGGCTGTCTTTATAGTTTTAGGTCTTAATGCCGTGAACAAGTTGTCTTCTGAAGATACTCAACCATTTACACAGGCATGGGTCAGTTCTTCGCTAACAAATAGCTGGGAGGCGGCAACAAGCTGGTTCCCCGAAGAAAACACAGATATTAAAGCTTTAATTGCTAGCTTTCCTAAGCTTCGAAATGAAATTCCAAGCCAACCTTAGCAACGGCGTCTTCGACCATTTTCTTTAAATCTGTAAGGCCTTGTTCTGTCTGTGCTTCGACGCGACTGACCAAAACATCTTGTGTGTTTGATGGACGAATAAGCCACCAACCTTCAGGTGTTGTCACACGAATACCATCAATATCATTAATCGCAAAATCTGCGCTTTCGTGTTCTTTTAAATTCTTAATGATTTGCGGTACGATTTTGAATTTATTGGATTCATCGACTGTGATGCGTGTTTCTGGCGTGTTGAATAATTGTGGTAAATGCGCGGATAGTGATGAGAAAGGGGCATCTGTTTCTGTGATTGCATTCATCAATCTAACGGAGCAATAAAGGGCATCATCGAAACCGTAATAACCATCCTTGAAGAAAATATGACCACTTAGTTCACCAGCAAGAGGGGAGTCTTCTTCGACCATTTTTGCTTTAACTAATGAGTGCCCTGTGTTCCACATGATTGGCTTACCGCCAAGGCGGGCAATTTCATCAAACATAACTTGCGAACATTTAACATC
>JAMASZ010000155.1 GCA_023301585.1 Alphaproteobacteria bacterium
TGAATTGCAGCACCATCGGCAACAACTTCGTCAGGGTTCACACCTTTGTGAGGCTCTTTACCGAAGTAATCTTTCACAGTTTCGATGATTTTCGGCATACGCGTCATACCACCAACCATCACAACATCATCAATGTCAGAAGCTTTTAGCCCTGCATCTTTTAACGCCGCTTTAACTGGGTCGATTGTACGTTTGATTAAATCATCAACAATGCTTTCAAGCTTCGCACGAGATAATTTCACGTTTAAGTGTTTAGGGCCAGACGCATCAGCTGTAATAAACGGAAGGTTAACTTCTGTTTGTTGTGCAGATGATAATTCAATCTTCGCTTTTTCTGCTGCTTCTTTCAAACGTTGCAATGCAAGTTTGTCTTCACGTAAATCCATTGATTGTTCTTTTTGGAACTCGTCCGCAAGGTAGTCAATGATACGTGAATCAAAGTCTTCACCACCAAGGAATGTATCACCATTCGTTGATTTAACTTCAAAAACACCATCGCCAATTTCAAGAACAGACACATCAAATGTACCACCACCAAGGTCATACACGATGATTGTACCAGTTGATTTTTTATCAAGACCATAAGCAAGCGCAGCTGCTGTTGGTTCGTTGATAATACGAAGCACTTCAAGACCGGCAATCTTACCAGCATCTTTTGTTGCTTGACGTTGTGAGTCGTTGAAGTAAGCAGGCACAGTGATAACCGCTTGGGTTACATCTTCACCTAAATAGCTTTCGGCTGTTTCTTTCATCTTCTGCAAAATCATCGCAGAGATTTGAGACGGCGCCATTGCTTCGCCTTCGATTTCAACCCATGCGTCACCATTGTCACCTTTGACAATTTTGAACGGGGCTTTGTCGATCATGTCTTTTACTTGTGGGTCGTTGAAACGACGTCCAATAAGACGCTTAATCGCGTAAACTGTATTCTCTGGGTTTGTGACAGCTTGACGTTTTGCTGGTTGACCAACAAGACGTTCATCGTCTTTTGCAAATGCTACCATTGAAGGGGTTGTTCTTGCGCCTTCGACGTTTTCAATAACGCGAGGGTCTTTACCGTCCATGACGGCTACACAGGAATTGGTTGTTCCTAAATCGATTCCGATTACTTTACTCATAGTTTTAATCTCCTTATATAAAGCGAGTTATAGCGTTTCTGTCGATGAGTTCAACAAGAAAAGCCGTTTTTAATCAATATAAAGCCCGTTTTCCACAGCACCTTACGACTCATTTATAGCAAAACTAGCCTGAAAAAATCAAGTTTTTCTGTAGATTTTTTCTAAACTATTGAACAACCAGTCAATCTGGGATAGGGATAGAGCATGATTAAAGATTTTTTAGATAAGACAATTAAAGACATTAATTTTGTCGACGGCATCAACCCATACCTTGGTAAAGTGCGTCATGTATATGACACGCCAAAGGGCAATAAGCTTTTGGTGACGTCTGACCGTTTAACGGCTTTTGACCGTCAAATTACGACTATCCCGTTTAAAGGGCAGGTGCTGACACAGCTTGCACGTTTTTGGTTTGAGGATACGGCTGATATTTGCCCTAACCACATTATTGATTACCCAGATCCAAATGTTGTGCATTGCCAAAACTTGAAAATGCTTCCAGTGGAATTGGTTGTGCGTGGGTATTTGGCTGGGTCAACAGGGACATCAGTCTTAACAATGTATAAACGCGGTGAACGTGACATGTACGGCACAACTTTCCCTGATGGCATGGTTGATAACCAAAAGTTGGATACGCCTATTATTACCCCAACTACCAAGGCCGCAACAGGCGACCATGACGCGCCATTATCTGCAAAGCAGATTGTTGAAGAGGGTATCTTGGACGAAGCAACGTGGAACAAAGTATCAGAATATGCGTTGGCATTATTCGCGCGCGGTCAAGAAGTCGCGGCGAAGGCAGGGCTGATTTTAGCTGACACCAAGTATGAATTTGGATTAGCACCTGATGGTACAATTACGCTGGGCGATGAAATCCATACGCCTGACAGCAGTCGTTATTGGATGGCAGATAGCTACGAAGAGCGCGTTGCAAAAGGTGAAGAGCCACAAGCATTAGATAAAGACCAAGTCCGTCGTTGGGTCGTTGCCCGCGTTGACCCATATAAAGACGATATCCCAACCGTCCCTGATGATGTGCGTATTGGCACGGCTGAAGTCTATATTGGTGTGTATGAGAAAATCACAGGTCAGAAGCTTGAGTTTCCTGAAACTGACGATGCCCCAGAGAAACGCGTTCTCAACGCCCTCCAAAGCCTAATGACAAAAGAACAAGCGGCTTAATTAACCTTGAATATCAATCTTAGCGCCTGGGTCGGTTTGTGGTTCTTCGGCTTTGGCGATGCCGACTTTGGCGGCGCGTAATAAGCGGTCTTTAATCACATAACCTGGCTCAATGACTTGAATGATAGTGCCTTTGGCTTTACCAGGGACAGGAGATTCGAACAATACTTCGTGGAAGTTTGCATCGAATGGTTCATCAAGAGGTTCAATTTTTTGAATGCCGTGACGGTCAAAGACATTTTGTAACTCACGATCCATTGCGCTCAAACCGTCTTTAACGGCAGGGGCAGTATCTTCTGGCATGCTATCAAGGGCGCGTTTGAAATTATCGCTGAAATCCAAAAGGTCACGTGCGAAATTCGCAATCGCGTACTTACCTGCATCATCACGATCTCTAATTGCACGTTTGCGGGTATTTTCTGCATCAGCTAAAGCGCGCATTGTGCGGTCTTTTGTTTCTGCCAATTCCGCCTCTAATGTCGCAATGATTTGGTCAGGCGCTAAGTTTACTGCTTCTTCAATATTCACAATATTATCTTCCGCTGGATCAGAAAGTGGGTTTACCATTTCTTCTGGGTTTTCATTAGGCGTGTTTTCTGGTGTTTGGTCTTCGTTACTCATTATATCTTTTTTCTAATTACATTGTTGCGTTCGGGCGCATGGCGAATACTTTTAACGCAACAGGATTTGCAGTCAAGCCATTCGCACCCATGTAGGGACGTTTTACTTCAATCTCACCGAACTCAACATGAGGCTCTTCGCCCAGTTGTTGCATGCTAACGCCGTTTGTATCAGTGAAGTAGTAAACGTGATTTTTACCGCTCGTGTCCAGACCAGCTTGGTCAAAGATAGGGCGGAGGTCATATTTATAAGCAAGGTTTCTAACCTGTAACTCAATGTTTTCGTCAGTTTTCTGCGCCATAGGAACCTTAAGCGCCAAAATATTATCTTCTAAGAAGTTTAGAACTAGCTTGTTTTTTTGTGCGCCCATTAAATTCAAACCATGAAAAACAACCATGCTTTTAGGGTGAAGTTCAACGCTGTCAGCGGCTAATCGTAAGTCGTAGTAATCACCAATTTGACC
>JAMASZ010000156.1 GCA_023301585.1 Alphaproteobacteria bacterium
CGCGGCCGACGCTGGCGCGGCGTTTGTTCCGAGTGTCGCAAGTGACGCAAAAGCAGCAGGTGCCGCCCAAGCGCCCGCAAGTGTCGCCGCGGATGCCGTGGATGCCGCTGTTGCCGACGCCGCTAGTGTTTTACCAAGGAGCGCATTGATTACCAATTGCAGCCCCATCTTGATGAGTGCGCCAATCAACTGCGACAAGGCTTGCTTTGCAACATTCTGTAATGCCGAACCGAGGTCTTCCCCGTAAACAATCGCGCGACCAAAGGCATCTGCCGCACCAGACGCAAAATCTGTAAACATCGTGCCGAATGCTGTTCCAACGTCTTTCTTGAGGTCTTGAGCGCCTTTCCGCATTGTCGCTAGCTGTGCAATGAAGCCTGTTGCAAACGTCCCCTGACCGCCCCCTGCTTGCAGATACGCTTGGTCTAATTGCTGTAGCATTTGGATATATTCTTGACCCGAGATAAGCCCGTCACGATATGCGGAATTTAGACGTTCTTCTGCTGTGGCAATGTCATCTAACGGTTGACGCAGACGGTCGAGCTGCTGGATCAACAACTCTGCCTGAGACGCAAGAGGATTATTCTGTAGAATAATTCCGAATTGTTGCGCTGTGCCACCCGTCGCAATAAACGCTTGCTCTAATTTAGCCATCGCCTGGTCGTAGCGATCCGCCGAGAGGATTCCGGATTCAAGTTGTGTGTTAAGTTGTTGGACACCCGATTCTGCGAGATCGAAAGGTTCGCCTACCTTGTCGAAATCGGTAACCAGCTTCTTGAGCTGTTCCAAAGATGATAATACTTCCGGCTTAACGGGATCAAGATCCGTAACACTGTTGGTTGCGTCGGCTGTGGTGTAGCTTGTGTCCGCAATATCGACAAGCCACTGTTTCAAACCTTTTGCTCCTTCACCGAGGTAATCAACATTTAGGGCGTCAACAAAGTCGCCTTTCATGCCTTCAAATACTTCACTTGCTGTTCCGGCCCATTGGTTCGATACTCGGCCAAGGGATACGCTTCCCACACGACCAAAGTCTTTCTCAAACTTCTTCGGGGTGAAGAATTTACCAACGGACTCCGCGCCCGCTACAAGGGTGTTAATACCTGAGATTGTGGCGTTAATCATGCTCTCGGTTTGCGAGATCACCCAATTGGTCGCACGGATAGAAATGTCCGCCATTGCTCCAGGCAAACGAGACCACTGATTCTTAATTGCGTTATAGGCACCGACGAGAATACCAATCTTCTTGTTAATCATGTCCTTTGCGAAAGACAGAACCTTCCCTGAGATCTCGCCGTACTTCTCCATGAATCCAGCATATGCGTTCTGTGAGAAATTAACAAACTTGGACCACCCCTCGCCCATTGAATTGGTCACGCCCTTCCAGATCTGTCCGAGGGTAACGGTCTTTTCTCCGCTGGTGATTGTCGCGTCTTGGTATTTTTTAAAGAGTGCAATGACGAGCCCAATGCCGGCAATGACGAGTCCGATTGGCCCAAGGATAGCGCGCCACATAAACTTGGCAGAGAACCCGATTGCGCGGAACGTCTTAATTAGCGCGGCCCCAGTTCCGCCACCAGACATGATGGCCATATTTATTGCTAGGCCAATCATCGCCGCAGACGCAACCCCTATGTTATCCGCAAGCAGATCCATACCTTTCGTGACCCCTGTTAGAATGCCCGTTCCTTTGGCAATCTCACCAAAAGTGATTACCGCGTTGTTCCGGAGCTTCTGGAATGCTTGGGTAGGCGTTCTTGTCAGCCCTGTAAATTTACGGTCTGTCTCGTCTCGCATCTCTTCAAGTGCGTTAATGACAACATCGGTCGTTAGCTTGCCCTCTGTGGACAATTGTTTGAGTTTGCCGATAGGGATTCCCAATGAGTCCGCAATTACCCGCATTAGAACAGGCATGTTCTCCATTAGAGCAATAAACTCGTCGCCAACAATCTTACCGCGGCTCAAGCCTTGGGTTAATTGACGCATGCCCCCAGCCGCTTCCTGTGCGTTTGCACCGCCGAGCTGCGTAAGCTTCTGAATCTGGTCGAGAACTCCAACAATTCGCTCGTGAGAGAATCCAAGGTCTTTTGTTGCGATACTCAACCGTGAGTAGCCTTCGGCTGTGCTGTCCAGGTCTGATCCCGTGGCGTTTGCTTGGCGTTGCATGGCGCGCAAAAGCTGGGTTGATGACCTTTGAGACGTTGCAAACTGTGAGAGGCTTCGGTCAAGGCGTGCGTACTCGCTCACAAGGCGGTTTACAGCGCGAGCAGCTTGAATTGCGCCCACTGCGGCGAGCAAGCGCTTAAAACCGCTCAGGGGCGATTGTGCGTTCTTTGCTGACTTGCCTACGCGGTCAATTGAATCCGCAGCCTCGTCCCCACCACGTTCTCGGACTACAATGTCAATATATTCCGTGGTCATCGGGTTAGCGTCCTTCTTTTGATGGTCAGATTAACCGCCACCTTAATACCCTCCTGGACGTATCCAGCAGATGCTTGTGAAGAGGACCCCTCATTCAATTTCCCAATGTAACGGAGATTGTTGGTAATGTGAAGCGAATTATTTATATCTCCCCGATACGACATTGCCACAGGTGTTCCCCGTGCAATCGCGTTGTTGGCACCAAACGGGCCACCGTAGTTAGGGGCGTAATACGATTGTCTAGATTTCTCGTCTAACGTAACGAGCCAATTGGAACGGGCGCGCCCCGTGTCATGCGGGGTTGTGATTGCGACACGGCGAAGCACGTTGACCCCGAGATCACCAACCAAACTATCTCGGTTGCGTCTCAGGGCTTGGGCGATCCTTTGAAGGCGAAGTGCCGATTGTGCCGGAGTGGCCATTTGGTTTCTTCCTATTAACAAGCCAGTTGTCAACTCTGCGAATAATAGAAATGAACCTCACTTCTTCGTCTCCTGTTATGTCGAGACTTGCGGCGTAATCCGAAAGATCCCTCCAGGATATTGGCATTGCCTCACCGGACATCCCAGCGTAGGTTCTGCATGTGCTGAGTTCAACAAAGGCATTGTAGTAGAAGTTTTCGCCTTCATCTAACTCAGGTGCGTCTTTGATAACATCGGGCAGAGGAATCCCCCGCTCGATGCTCTCTTCCAGAAGCTTTGCAAGCTTTGCTGGATCATGTTTGTCCTCATACTCAAGGACAGTTATTAGTTTCCCGCGACTTGTGCCTCTTCCTCGGAACGGAACGTAGACGAGTCTTTTGCAAGCTCAAACAACTCAGTAAAGAGATCGGGAAGTTGGACAAATAGATCAATTGCATTGTCCACAGTGAACGGGATGTCTTCGCCTGTCTTACTCAGCATTGCGCCTTTCTTCCATCCGGTGCGATTTCCGTCTGCATCAAGCTCGGCACGACGCCAACTTGTAAGAACGGTGGTTGCAAACACTTTATGGTTGATACCATCAGCAATCGAATCTTCAAGCTTATTGCGTTTGATAATCGACTTGTAAGGACGCATCTCTGCTTCTAGCATTTTGGCGAACCGTTTATTGGACGGACCAAGACGGCGAACCTGGAATCCGTAATGTCCAAAGTCAATCCAGACGCCTGAATCTTCTTTCTTCTTATTGGTACCAAAGTGTGCAAACGGGTTAGAAGCTGTTTGGGCTTTTGTTTCTTTAGACATAATGTGCTCCATGTATCTAAAGGGTTAAGACCTCGCTATTCAGCGAGGTCGGGAAGGTATGCAAAGTAGTTGATTAACAACGTGTGGTTAAAGTCAGGATGCGCCGCACCGGAGATATTCAACGGAATGGTCACGGGCTTATCTTTCTCGACCGCTGGACGTCCATCGCTCATTGTGAGGTATGGGACGTCAATCAACCAACCTTGGTTGTTGGTTACCATGCTGTAATCCAACGACACGGAGGTGTTATCACGCACCACCTGGACGGCTTCAATTGTTGTAAAATAAGCAGACACAGATCCGGATACCTTAAAGTCACCAAGTGACATATCAAAGCTTCCGAGTGTGCCAACCGCTTTAACACCAGTGATCCCGTTGTCAATGTTTAGCGAGGCCTCAGACACAAACGTATAAAGAGCGCCTCCTGTCTCGTCGTTCAACATCCGAAGACGTGTGACGTTGGAGACTGAGTTGTAGGCGTCTTCTACAGGAAGCGGAAGACGTGTTCCGGCGCGCTTTGTTGTCTCGCCAAGGCTATCCGCGCCCGTGTAGGTAAGTGCAGCAGTAATCTTGTCAGATGTAGGGATAGCGAGTTCCAATTGGTTCGCGGCGCATCCCACAACATACTGTAGCGCATTTGCACCAAGTTGCCGCTCAACCGTGTAAGAACGGCAGACAATGTTTGACGGATCGGACTCGTTTTTGAGGACATCACCGAAGAACATTCTAATTGTTTTACCAGAACCGTTATTCGCAACAAGACCATCCGGTAGGCGGTCACAAACCATTGTTGTGGTTCCAACCTTACTCGCGCGGTACCATCCGTTTGCGGTTCCCGTGAATTTGTCGGACGTGTCATCCCCGCCGACAAACACCCACTGTCCAGGAATAACGTAATCACTAAAATCAAACCCAGCAGCTGTAAGTGTCGCCTCGGTTCCGGATGTGGTGATCCGTAAAACACCGGAACCAAACTCAACCCCTGCAAGTGTTAATGTTCCAGACACCCCTGATTCTGCGGTCAATCCACCGACGGTATGGGAAGTTGTTGTTCCCCCTGTCCGTTTAAAGATTCCGTTGTTCTCTGAGTTGTCAAACCCATCTGCAAAGACGAGAGCATTTGTTGGGAACGTAATTGCAGAAGTTGTAAATGCTGTGGCAGACGCTGCCGTTGCGACACCGCGGTTCTGCTGGCGCCAATTAGCAAACATGAATCCAGGAAGCAACGAGTACGGTGTCTTCTGCGTGAAGTCCATACCAAACGCCGCCGACGCTTCTAGATCAGTAACAACGCCCTTACGCAATTGGCGATCCGATTTAATTGGATTCCGCGCGACCATCGTCACGTCTCCACCAAAGTCGCTATACTCGTTTGGCTCAAGAGGTGTCCAGATCGGGGTTGTAGGGAGGTTTTTGTAAGTTGTTTCCTCGGCAATTGCGAGGCCTGTCAGATTGCTCTGTGTTGTATTCGTTCCAAAAGACATTGTCTTCTCCTATCGGATCTCGGTGTATCTAAACCGCATTGTTACTGAGGTGAGGAACCAACGACCCGTCCGTCCAATTTCTTGCGCCGTTACGTCAAAGAACACAACACCGTGTGTAGTCTGCACATTTTCAAACGCATCTGTAACGACTCTAGCCAACTCTTGCGAGACTGTCAAGACATCATCATTAGATAGCGGGACGTTAATTTGAACCTCTACTGTTCCCAGCGCCTTATACCGTCGCTGTCCAGCGGGGGCCGACACGGTAGCAGGTTGGCGAAGAGTGTGGGCATACGTTAAGGACGCCCACGGATCATCCCCGTCAAAGAACGTCCGTAGTTCGTCAGAAGGATAAATGACCTCTGGCGCGTCGTCCTGTGCATCCCAAGCTGTTTTAAATGTGCTTAGAATATCATCGACCGCTTCTTGTGGTGTTGCTGGCATTAGACGAAGACCCTCAAGATGTGGATGATTGGCTCATCCCCGTTTACGTTGATTGTGTCTGTTGCATCTACTTTCCACAGTATGTCGCTTCCTTTGCGCTGGAGCGTGTCGCCAGCCTTCGGTGAAATTGCTAACTCGGCAGCTGCAATCAGAACGGCCTGTGATCCTGCTTGAGCGCCGGATGTTAGGGTTGATCCTGGACGGACAACAGATTCAAGAGGAAGGAATGCAGCGGTCAAGAAATCGTTCACGCTCGGCGGGGTTACTTTACGCCGCCATGGTTTGGATGTGTCGGTCGCTAGCTTGGCGTTATTGGGTATGAATTTTGTCGGGCCGCCGTAACGCTTCAAGAGGCGTTCTGCGGTAGCAATAAATCTTTCGTAAACCATTAGATCCTCCGCGTTGAGAATCCACAACCAGTTCCGTTGTTTAGGTTAAGAAGGGGCGCAAGAAGCTGCTCAAATTTATGAAACCGTGATTGCTCCCCTGCCGTTCCGCCCTGTTGTGGTGTCGCGTATTTGACCGTAATAGGGCCAACGGTCTCTTCCGTTACTGCCTGGCCTGTGGTGTTTGATACGAGCCCACCTTCCGTGTTGCTAGAATCCGCCGCGAGCTGTGCAAGGGCGTTCTGTAGCGCAAGGGGAATTGTGGTCCTCGCAATCGTTGCCCCGTTCTTTAGAACAACATCTTTGCGTGGCCATGCAAGCGCTTGTGTGTCGTTTGTTCTAGAACCAAGGAATGTCGGACTGTCAAACTCGATGGCTTCAAGCTGATCCATGGCGAGTAAAATATTTTGCTCTGCTACCGCGTCATCCGAAGGGAACGCAATACCGCGAGCTGCGGCGTAGGCACGGATAAACGTAAGCGAGGCGTAGCTTGTCGCCCCGCTTACGTTCAATCCTGTTTCTACAACGAGCGCCATTTACTCTACGTCTGAGACGTCTGATTTGGCGAGATGAGCGCGGGCGTCTTTAACAGACATTCCGCGAGACACTAAGTTTGCAAGGGCGATTGACGCCTGTTCTTGCACTTCTGCTTCGGCTTCAAGGTCAACGCCCTGTGCTTCTTCAAGACGTGCAATAAGGTCATCTTTCTTGCCCGAGACAGGAAGGCCGAGGGCTTTCAACTGCTCTTTAATCTCAGGAACACTCATCTCAGAAACAGGCTTAACCTCTTCCGCTTCTGGTGCTTCTGGAGTTTCAGGCTGTTCCGGTGTTTCCGTGTCGGCATTTGCTTGCTCGGCCGGATCAGGCTTGTTAGTGTCGTCTTGAGGCTGCTCTTCTGGTGCGCCTTCATTTTCCCATGGCTTAGACATAGTCTGCTCCTGTTGATGTTAAGATGTTAAAGGGGGCCGAAGCCCCCTAACGCTTTCGCTTAGTCGTTGACTTGTAAGAAAGCCATTGGAATATGCTTGCGGTTCCAAGCGCGGTCCCAGTTACCCGCTGTCTGGAGTTCTGCAAATGTTGCAGACTGACCAGCGACTGAGTTAGACGTGAAGTCAAAGCCCATTGGATGAATTAGATCCGAACGACGTGAATAGATAATGGACTGTCCGCCACCGTTGCCGGACTCCTCCTTGCGGTCAATCGCCGAAGGAGATTCTGTCTTCCCGTTGGCCATTCCCCAAGCACCTGATCCGTAAAGGACACATGTGTATGTGATCCGGTTCGTTCCAACAACGGCCGGAAGGGAATCGTCATACAACACAGTATACCCGAGATACGTTGGAATCAACACCTTACCATCCGACGTTGGAACGTACTCGATAAGATTTTGCTTCTGCAACCGTGTGTAGATCGCCGAGTGCATTGCAATCGCGGTTAACGCACCAGCGTGGTCGCCCATTGTCTGTTTGGCGTTTAGAACAACGTCTGAGCTAATGCGCTCGGCGTCAGTAACCGCACCAGACGCATCTGTGGCAACACTGATTACCATATCGCCGGCGTCATTTGCGACGTTATCCGCAAGAACACCAAGGCTTGAACGGATCAAGCGTCGCTCGTTGATTGTTGCCCAGTATTGACCAATGCGTGATGTAATCGCGCCAACTGGATCTTCTAGAGCGAGTTCACGAGAGAGATCCATCGTTGACCAAGATTGGTTCTGGCTAGCAAGCCGGAAGCGCATCTTGTTTGTCGTGACCTTGTTAGGTGTTGACGTGTCGTCCGGATCATCATTGGAATAATTCGGCTCTGGCGTACCAAGAGGATTGAAGTTGGTAAGTTCACCAATATTGCCGCCTGCACCAATTTGGTTTTGCAGTTCGGCATCCGCGACCATTACGCCGGAATTGATAAACTTGTTAAGCTCGATTTGCGCTTCTTGCGAACGGCGAGCGAATGTTAGCGGGTTGTAGATGTCCGCGAGTTGCACAGTTGCCATGATGGCCTCCTAAATTATGCGTTGAGCATCTTTTGGTATTCGGCCGGATTGGCGTTGGCAAAAGCTGCTTCTTCGGTTGCTGTCATTTCTGAAAGTTTCTTGGTACCAAGGTCACCGCCCTGTCCCTGCCCGCCTTTAGCACCGCCACCGGAAGCATCAGATCCTTTGATAATAGCCGCATAAGATGGGTTGTCAACAAATTCTTTTTGTAAATCTGCAACGGTCAATGCGGAAGGTTTGCCTGTTGCGTCCAAGACGCGGGTAATTGCATCACCATCCGTAGTGATTTCCACAGACAAGCGGCTCTCAATCTTGTCGGCAAGCAAGTCCGGAGCGGTTGAGATGTCAGACGCCATTGCTTGAGCAACATTCTTCTTGAGTGCTCGATTGAGTGCGGCTTCTGCCTTATCAGCACGCGCGGCCTCTTTTGCGACCGCGGCTTTCTCACGGGCTTCCCAAGAGGCCTCCAATGCTTCAACGTCGCCTTTCTTCTTGGCGGCGTCCGCCTCGGCCTTAGTCTTGGCATCGAGTGCGTCTTGCTTGTCTTTTTCGATCTCAGCAAGCTTGGCTTCCGCTGCTTGGCGCTTCTCTTTCTCATGCTGCTTGGCGCGCATGAGTTCGGCTTTGTTGTCGTCTTCGACTTTAAGGTGGAATTTACCGTCTTCCTTCTTTTCATAAAGGGCTTGCAAAGCGGCATCCAAGGCGTCGTAACCTGCGGTATCCAATAATAGTTTTAACATAACGTGCTCCGTTGTTTAATCGTCAAAAAGTTCCGGACGTTTCCGCTCAAGCTCATCCAATGTAATGGGCTTAAACTTCTTGTCCAAGTCAAGGCGTGCAAATTCACTTGCACTAATTTTCCCGCTCCGAAAGATCTTAGCGCGCGTCGGACCGAGAACATCATTTTGAAAAGCCTTTGACTGTGTCTTGAGCCACTCATAATAATTTACGCTGGAGCTGATAACACCCGAAGATGTCTTTCTTGTCAAGCCCCTAAGAAAGGATACGCCATCTCTAAAAAACGGGACGACGTGAGATCTGCAATTGGGATGGATAGGGGGCAAAGGCCCCTCGCCGTATTGAAAGCGCTGTCCGTCGAGTCCGCGGCATTGGCGGGATGTTTTACTGTCTAAGATGGACACCCACTCGTAGCCTGCACCAAATTCAATAAATCTATCTGCGATTGTCCGAAACCGAGACAGGGAGGCGGCGTGCTGGATCACTGTGGAAATGGACGTCCGGATCGCTCGTTGAGCCCGAGATACGAGTCCGTCCTTAAAATTACGAGACACGCGCCCGAGAATCTCAAGACGCAATTGTGTTGTTGTCCATGCTTGTGTGTATGCCTGCCGGATCAACTTAGAAACGTTACGCCGTTGGAGCTCACTTTGTTCTTTCAGATAATCTCCAACCGTCAAACCGAGCGCGGCAATATAGGTATCTTTGACAACAGCCCATACTCGGGACTCTTTAGGAGGTTCTTGGTTGGGTGCGTCAATGGCGCGGTTGAGAAGCTCAGTATGATTCTTTGCTTCACGGAAGGAGTAATCACGTAACCACAGTAACAAGTCTTTTATGAAATCCCCCTCTGCTCGCTTCACGTCTTTATCAATCTGCTTGATAAGTGATGCAAGTTGAAACTTGTTTAAGTCAGAGATCTTCTCAGCGCCGTATTTGGCAAGACCTTTGAGCAGGGACTTGCGAATAGCAACAGACACCGGCGCGTAGGCCGTTGATTTGCCGGTCTTGAGGCGTTCAATATACACCTGGCGACGTATAAGCGAGTCCGTAACATATGTGTTGTAAACCGACATTACACCCCGTTGTAGAGTTGTTGTTTTACGATTTCAATTGTTCCGATGGAGGTTTGGATATCCGGTCCGCAATTGATAAAGCGAGTCCGTGTTCCGTCATCTTTGGGATCGTTCTCACGAAAACAAAGAACCATGGTGTCAACATTCTGATACTCACCAGAATCAATTGCTCGAAGTGCAGCAATTAGGGCATCACGAGGAGTCCAATGGATTGCCAATTCTGTTTTTCGTGCTTTATGTTCGGTTAGGGATTCAGGGTGTTCTGCGAAGTCATCACTCATTCTTCAATTTCCTCTTCTTCCTCTTCTTCCTCGGGCTCTTCCGGAATTGTAATTGGCGGATCAATAAGGATCTCGCCTTTGTACTCTTCGTCCTCTTGGAATGCGATCCCGCCGCGCTTGAGGTTATGGCGCATCTCGGTACGGCTGATTGCTTCGGCCTGCCACTCAGCAATTATTTGAGCGCGCTCTTGAGGTGTCATCTTGGCAAGGTCAAAATCACTGTTTAGCTCAAACGTGATTGTACCCGACGTGCCAGCAAACTGTTGCGCCCATTCAAGAGCGTTCTGGTATGCAAGCGATACGTTCTTTGTTGCAGACCCGAGAATTGACAGCTCTGCCGCCTCGTCTTGCTTTGCCTCTGTGGCTGTGCGTTCGACTTGCTTTGCCTCAACCAGTTTTGCGCCGAGAGCGACCATCTGGTTTTCTTTATGTTCCATTCCGGCCATGGCCATGGTGTTTGGATCAGCCTGTAGAATCCCAGCCTGCGCATCTTTCGGAAGCGCGATCCCGCCGAGGGCACCAAAGTTCATGTTGCCTTGGAGAACATCCTCGTTCCATTCTTTCGTGATACCAGACGCCCACAATGTAGGCTGGCCCGTAACAAAGGTTGATTCTTCGTGGTCTGCACTGTTGCAAAAATGAGCAATGTTTAGATTGGCAATATCAAGGAGCGGGGCGTCGTCAATAATGTGGTCGTTGTTTTCTGCGCCAATGAATGAGAACGGAATCTCCTTGAATGGCTTGGCGCTGCTATCCACCGGTGTCAGTACCTCACCAAGAGGTTCTTGCCCACTGTTGTTCTTCCCGTCTATATCGCGATAGATTTGGACGGTGTAATTACCTGTCACAGCATCAAGGCGAAGAACGCGGTAGCGCTTCTCTGTCTCAATCTCAAACTCGTCTTTCTCAACGTCTTCAAACTCAACAAGAACTAGTTTAGACAACAGGACTTTGGCGCCAACTGTTTTTGTCCGCCAGTTGATTATCTCGGTTGCTCGGTATAATTTAATTACAGGGCGAATCTCACCGGATTGTTGTTGTGCAAGTGTTGTTGGACCTTCCGTCACAGGATAGTCAGTCAAGACGCCCCCGCGTCCGGTCATCATAATGCCTCGCAATGCTCGCTTAGCCTGCTGCTCAAGACTTACCCCGTCACCTTGGGCATCGACCTTAACAGGGTCGAGTGCTGCCGGAATCTCAATCTCGGAATCACGAGCAAAGACCTGACCAACAAGACCTTTGAGCGTGCGGCCCGTGATGTTGTGGAAAACCGAACGTCCAAGGTATGCGTCGTAGCGAGCGAGATTATCCAAATCCGTGTTACCTGGATTTGGACGAGGTAGATACTTATCCCCCCGCTTTTTAACCTGTCTCTGCCCCTTAACACAATCTTCTACCACCATCCAATCTGGTGCGGCGGCTGTTACCTCAGCGCGAATAAAGGCGACGTTCTCGGAGCGTTGTACTGGGTCTGGCATAGTTACCTCGGTAGGTTCAATCTAATGTCTTTAGCAATACGATTATCGCTTGCCAACACACGGTACCGAACCTCGTCCCAAATATGGTCTTCCGCGGAAGTGTCAACGTCGTCTGGATTGTTTTCATCCCTCGGAAGCGTCGGCAAGATAGCAATTGCATTGCGGCAATTATCCATGAAATATATGCCTGGCCCTTCATTGTCAATAGAAGCCTCAAAGCGGTCGCGCGTTAATTGCAACCCGTTTTTGCGCGAGCCAGGTGACTTGTCTGATTTGGTCCAACGCACTTTCTCGTCTGCCATACGCTTCTCGATGGTATCAATATCGGAATCGTTTACGTTCCGGATCTGGTTATCAGCAGGCCCACCAACGGGGCGCTTCTTGATCCATCCGAGCTTCATCAGGACGTCTTCGTACTCCTTGATCCCCTTAGCAACATTCTTAGCGGATAACTTTAAGCCACGGTTAGTTCCGATTTCCTCAGAACCATACCATTCAGCAATGCGGATCAACGTCCCAGCAGGGGGACAAAACGTCGTCCCGTCAAGAAGCTTTGCACTCTCTCCGTTTGCCTCAGCCCACCATCCGACACTGAAAGGATGAGTAGACCCCCAGTCAAAAGAACGGTCAATGCGCCACGTCTTAGGCACAACAAATCTTCTTCGTACATGGACAGGGGGTTTCCACACGTCGTCAAAAGCTCCGCCCGCAACAATATCCCAGTCTCCGTAAAGCCACGCCTTGCGTTTGTTCTCATCACGGATGGACTCAAGTTCCATAACATACTCGGGTGAGAGGTATGTGTTTTCCTTGTATGATCCAAAGATTCTTACTTGTGTCCGAGTGTGCATCTCGCGTTGTTGTGTCCGAGGATTGAACACCTCTTTAGTCTTTCGGACAATATGCCCTGCTGGCGCGGGATCAATAAACCGACGCTTAACCCAAGCGTGTCCAGGCCCGTAAGGGTTAGTCGTGCTAAAGTTGACAAGGGGCATCTCGGGTAAAGGCTTCCCGTCTGGTGTGTCGTAACGCCATGTCTGGCGGTCAATGATTACGCGCGGTGTGTGTTGCTCAGGAAGAAAGGATGAGCGATTGCAAGACAGCATTGCGTCGTATAGGTCAGGCGTCGGAAACTTACACAGCTCGTTCCATCCAATGAACGGAAACTCTTGGCCGTGATAATTCCAGTAATCCGACGGACGTTTAATTGTCCGGAATAGAAGTTCTTCCCCCGTTGACCATACCCATTTATAATCGGAGTTGGATGAGAGGAACCTTGCGGGTGGCCCAGCGATGGTCGGAAACCAACGGCGTGATTTGGAGACAAGGTCATCAAGGTTCTTATATTCGCGGTCAAAGATTACGCCTCGCCAATATGCGCCGTAGCCCCTGCCGACGTTCTTCCGGAAAGCCATGAGTTGGTCATCTGTCTTGCCTGGCCCGCGCGATCCGTCGTAGAGGATATGGTTGCACGGGCAGGACAGGGCAAGAGTCTGTGAACCTGGTAAGGGCGACCACGCTGGACGGTCAAGCTCGCCCTCTTCAAATGTGTGGATAATGCCCATCTAGTCGCGAGCTGATGCGAGAAGTTCTTCTTGTGACTTCTTGGCCGCTTCTTCCCAATCTTTAGGATCCGACACAGGAACAAGAAGTAACCCGCCCTTGCCACTATTGAGATCAACTTTCTTGGCGGGCTGGATGTTTGTCAGGCCTGCAATCTTATCGAGAGCATTGATCCGTGCGTTTTGATTAGCTCCAGGACCACGATATGTTGCCTCTCGTGCAAGCCTCTCAAGAACCCATGTCTTAGTGTCGTCTAGATCATCAAAATCAGGAACTTGGAAATCATCGGCGAGGACTTGGAGGACGTCGGGATGCTTATCGGCACGCTCAACAAACTCATCTATTAGCTCAGGATCAACCCCAGCGATCCGTGCCGCGTGTTGTTTGTTTCCAGTTTTAATAAATGCTTGAGCATATCTTGTATAGATTTCCTTAACGTCATCTACCGCGTCCATTTAAATCTCCTAAGGCACCGCCATAAAGAAGATATATGTTCTCTCAGGATCTTTTGTCAATGGAGATTAAAAAATATCTCTCAGTGAGCGAGATAGCTTTTTCTCGGCCTTAGATTCTTTTTGTTTTAGAACCTGCTCGTTGTATGCTTTCCACAGTAAGTCGCAAGCTTCATCACTTTTCACGACCTTCTCATTATGGAGGCGGACAATCTCATCACGATTGCGAGATTGCGTCCGAAGGTTGGCAGGGACGGTTGCGTTGTATTGCTGGATGAGTGTGCGCTGTGTTCTCAGTGCGGTGGGATAATCACCATACTCAGTCTTGGGATCAAGCTGCTTTGCGGGTTCAGGTGCGAGGGCAAATGCCACGTCTGAGATTGGTTGATAATTATCTAGGGTTGGCGACCGCGGACATTGCGGAGGTGAAATAGTCGGACCCGTTCCCGTAGATGCGCAGCCCGTCACTAACAGGAGCAGCGGCGCACTTATCGCCACCAGCAGTTGCCGCTTGTTTCTTTTGTTGTCCTTGAACATAAATCCGCTCCACTGTTCCTTGT
This sequence comes from Alphaproteobacteria bacterium, assembly GCA_023301585.1. GTDB lineage: Bacteria > Pseudomonadota > Alphaproteobacteria > Micavibrionales > Micavibrionaceae. The sequence continues at coordinate 14,106 of JAMASZ010000156.1, forward strand.
CTCGATTCCGAGAGCTCTACGTTGAGACCCGTAAGACGTGTGTTCTCAGTTGTCAGGGTCGTAATCTGTTTGTCTTTTGCGCCATAAATAGGAACAAGAGCCGCAGCTGTTTGACGTTCAAGATTGATTGTGGTCTGTTGGCCCTCAATTGTTCCTTTTAGCTGTTTGATCTTAGATGATTTGACCGCTCCGTTCCAGAGGGAATGAGTTGCCCATACGGCAGGAAGGGTCATGGATGCGCCGGCAAGGAATGCGGCGAGCGCAATCTTAGGCGCACCAAACTTGGTTATTGCAGATGTTAGAATTGACAAACTACTCCTCCATATCCTTAAACGCGATCTGTTCAAGACGTTGACGGATACGTCTATTCTCGTCCTCCAGGTTGGTCACGCGGGTTTCCAGGCGCTCTACCTGCGCCTGGTGTGAGGATGTCAAGGCGTCGATTTGTTTCTTATGATTAGTCTGCATCTCGGAGATCAGAGTTGCAGTCATAAAATAATACATTATTGCCATTCCGGCAAATACGCCTAGGGCAAAAAGACCCCCGCGTGGCCCAAGCATGTGTTTTACAAATCCTTGACGCAGATCTGTTGTCTGCGCATCTAAGTTATCAGCCATTCTAGAAAGTCCCTAGCGGTTATGTGTTAAGCCTCATTTTCAGAGACGATAGCACCGCTAGCGTCGTATTGCGGAACAGGCGGGAGATCCGCGCTGCACCCCATAGGTTTTCTATATCCTAAGACACGTTCTTCGTCAACCCAAACATCAGAGACCCGATTGGATTGGTTGCCTCCTCGGAGTAGGATCTTCTTATTAGCCTTATCCTGACCCATAAGGAACGCGACGTGGCCGGACATCCCGCCTTTATGTCCTCTCCACAGTATGACGACTGCGCCAAAACCCATCTCGCATTCCTGGCCGTAGTCGAGCCAGTTCCGAGCGAGGTATGGATTCTCGTCAACACGTCCGGTGAGTTCATCATCTGGCAGGGCGAGGGCAAGCGATGTCTGCACGGCGTCACCGCACCACGGATAGACAGCCGGATCACCAAGAGTGCGCCCATCTGATTTAAGCCAGGTACGCAATTCCCAGTTATGGAATCGCTCGTGAAGTCCGAGGTACCTTCCGATCTCGTTGACCCATGGAACGTCCAATGCTTTCGGTGTAACCTTTGTCTCAACATGTAGAAGACGATTGAGCGCGCCTTGGCTCAAATACGCCGTTCCAGGAAGGCCCTGCGACTGTTTAAATTCAATGATTGCCAGGCGAGTCTGCGGACCGTAAATACCGTCTATACGCCCGTGGTAGTACCCGCGTGATTGCAGGGCGGTTTGTATCTCAACGTAATTCATAACGGCCTCCTGATTTGCCAATCAGATGACACGGAAGATTGTGTTTTGTCAAGATATGTTATTCGACCCAAACGGTTTCGTATTTAATAGGAAGATTCCCGCATGTGTGGGACTCATCTGGTGACAAGACCTCTGTGCATTGTCCTGTGTTGTGGCTTAGGTAAACGACCGGAGTTGACGCCCATAGGTGCAGGAATAGGATAAATCCGCCCGCTATGAGGCAGGCGGACATTATTACTTGTGTATTGGTCATTGGTCTCTCCATCATATCTAAGAATGAACGTAAAGACATAAGATTACCAATTAGTTAAAAAGTGGACCGTGACCGAATTGGATAGGAACGCGCACTGTTTGATAATCAGCACCTTCCGCACCAACAACATTACCTTCCGGTTTGCCGTCGTCCGGAATGACTCTGAACCCTGCTTGCATGAGTGCGGCAAGGGCTTCTTGACCCGAGTCTACACCTTCACGGACACGGAAGACAATCTCGTCACGACCAGTCATGGGTCCGTCACGATGCTTCTCAGGTTCCGTTGTAAGGGATTCAAGAACGACCGCGTCCAGGACACATTTGCGGGTATGGCCGACGCCAACAGGATTCACTGTAATACAGTCTCGAAAGACCTCTTCTATTTTGACGCGCTCGGCGTCTGTTAAAGTGCGCATGATGCTACTCCTTCTCGTCCAGTTTCTGATTGATAGCTTCAAACTCGGTCTGGACACCCTTGGTGAAGCCAAAGAGCTCTTTCTGATCCTTCAACCACCCGTGCATGGCACCGAGGGCTATAAGGCACGCGAATATAGACGCAACAAAGAAACCTGCTATAAGGAGCAGAACCTGCCACCACGTCACGAAGACAGGACTTTAGTTTTGAGGATGCGGACACCCTGCACTTTGCGCCGTAACGCCTGCTGTGCCTGTGGCGGAGAATCTGCTTGGACATCCATGTGTGCCTTGCGACCGCGTGCCTGCCCGTTCAGAACGTAATGGACTCTAAACATTGCCATACTAATGCACAGCCTTTGCTTGATTGATCTCGTCTTGAGTGATCCCTGAATCCAGCAGAGCGGATTCCGTCGCGCCGTTTGCAAGGGCGTCGCGTAAGGCCTCGGTACGTGTGGCGAATCCTTTATCAGATTCCGCTATTACTTTATCGCCCATCAGGACCTCCGTTAATTTGGCGAGCACTAGTTTAACAACATACTCCCGTGTGGGTTCACAACATTTATAGACGGTTGCCGTGTCTCGTATATCGTATTGCATAGACGACACTCAGCGCGCAAGAGAAAATAAATGTAGAAAAGATAACTTTAGGGGTTGCACTAGATTACGAGATGAGGTATAAGATGTTATCAAACATTGATTAGGAACAACAAAATGATTAACAATCCAACATACGCAACGGTATCCACAGCAAAGCGCGGGGCCAAGCGTCTCGGGCTCACAAAATTCGACATTGTGCCGTGCGGTGAGCGCTTTGAGCTACGCGATTTGACACGTCCCCTATATGACGCGAGCAAACGCGCACGATCCGCCACAAAAGCGCCCGTAACGAAGGTATGGGACATATGTATTGAGCACGGCGAGTCTATGGCGCGCAAAGACATCATTGCCCTGTGTGTCACAGCAGGGATCAATATCAACACAGCCAAAACGCAATACCAAGCGTGGCGCAAGGCAGCAGGACTAGTCAAATGAGCATTGAGTTCGACACAACAGTTCTAGGTGGCCTCCCTGTAACGGTCGAGGCCACCTTTGCAGGGGCGGATCCGGATGTCGGTATCTTTTCTGCTTACGTGGACGAGTGGGAGATTGTTGCCGTCAACGGACGGTATTGTAAAAAGTCGCCAGAATGGATCTACAAACGCCTTACGGATAAGGACGAAGAATCAATCCAGGAAGAAGCTTACGATTATTTAGATTAAGTATGCGAGGCGGGATCTAGGTAGAGTTCTATCCCTTCCGCCGCTGCCTGCCAATCGTCCATGCACATCCAGGCATATCCCTGCTCATCCACAAACTCGCCAAACTCAACTTGCGTAGAGCTCATATCCTTCTTTGGATCATGCACCTTGCGAGGGTTGGGTTTCTTCATCTCAATATAGAGACCATGGTACGGGCCACGAGCGACGGGCAAGAAGATATCATGCACCCCTGACTTCACACCCTCGGCGACCATCTTTGACGCAGACGCACGGTTACGTGACCCCCCATTAGGGATAGCGTGCATCCACCGAAGCAGGCGCTTCGTCTCAGGATCCGGATGCTTTGACGCCCAACAAAACAGAGCACACTGGATAGCATGCTCTGTTCCTGATTTGGCTAATTGCTCGGGGGTCACGGGCGGTGATTGATTACTTGCAAATGCCCATTGATATTGTGCCGGCGGGCAGGGCGTGTGCCTGGAGGGTTGTGATAATCGCGCCCGAGCTTGTGTCCGCGAGACGAGAATCCGCCTCCGGAACGATATTGAGGGGTGGCAATTTCTATGCTGCTCATAAGGCCGGCGAGCCCCGCGCTAGCTGCGCCTAATAGTAGATTATTTCGCATTGTTCACTCTTTCGATAACGTGGTCCGGCCATCCCGTCCCATACAATTTAAGTTTATGTGTTTTCGGACCTTTTAGCCAGAGCGTCCAAGATACCTTTCCATTTGCAAGAGAATGGAACCTGTGGGCATAATCAAATGTAATCTTACGGGGCCAAATTGCCGGCATGATGGATCTGCGATATGTCGTCCCGTCTGGTCGCATGACCTCTTCCACATATCCACCTTTAAACACGATCCGGTAATTGTTGCCCTCATGCCCGTGGAAGCAATCAGGGGGATCACCCTTAACGACCTTATGGAGGATGATTGTCCACCCACCAAATGCAAACATCTCAGGAAATGGACCTAAGATTCGATACGAGTAAAAGATTGGATCGTTCTCACCGCCGTACTGAATAAATGGATTGCGGATCTTGATGCAATACCACAAGTGTCCTATAACCAGTAAAAGGATAATTAGAAAGGTCATAGTGTCCTCAAAGTAATTCTGGTCTGATGTTAGGCCAAGGCTCATCACGAGGCCACACCCAAATATGGCGGTAATGGAACTCTGTGGATTGGCCGTTTACAACAAACTCTTGTGGAGGGTAGAGCTCAAAACAAACCGCCTCCTCACCGAAGACAAGGTTCTTAACGCGCTGGCCGTCATGCCAGGTAAGTGTCCCGTCATGCTCGATCTCAAGATGGTCGAATTTGGTGGGGGTGTTTTGATAGAGCATTGCCGAGATTACGGAATCAGGCTTTTCGCCCTCGTGGAATACTACGGGATGGGAAATGATGTTATCAGTCATACTCTTCGTTTACAGGCTCAGCCCTCTTCTCGGCAACATAAAAGAAGAATGGATTTGACATATAAGCCAGACGCTCAACATGAACCGGACCACACATCTTACGGTAACCCCCTGCAAGTTTGTTATGCAAGACCATATGGCAGGTGTAGCAGAGTGTTATTCCGTTTTCCACAGTGAAGCGCAACTCCTGCCGATAGGTCGCGTGCTCGATATGATGCGCGTGAAGCTTCTCGGACGTCGTTCCGCAGTTGCGGCATGCCCCGTCGCGTCGGATCACTGAGATCGCCCAGTATTTGTATGCTGAGTGTTGACGCCACTTCTTTGCGTATGAAGGGGTTACAAGAACTCTTGCGTCGTATCTAAGGGCCGCATTGCGGAGCTTTGTCGCGTAATAGAACTCGTCCTTCTTAATTGCCACGCTTCAAGACCGTATGGATGAGCGTGGCAAAGAACATGATCCATGCCTTGAAAGGACGCACCCCGCGAGCACGCAAAGCACGCCGGAACTCAGATGAGGCAAAGGCTTTATCAAACCCCTCCTCCAAGAGACGGTCATGGATCGCGGCAGGAACGAGAAGGTTGAGATCATGCGGATCAAAAAAGCGTTCCAACAAGCGAGGGGTGGACACGTCGGCTTGGTATCCAGCAGGGATCTCAAGTTTGTATCCGGAACCTTTTTTACCAATCTCCCATGTGAGGGGGTCATGGAACTTGTAAAGCTTGCGCGTCTTGTAGATCAAGGATGCAGCCATATATTCCGAGAACTTAGCCATTGAGCTGTGCCAATGCACCAGCAATATCTGCTCTAGCCGCGTCGCCGGCAGCAATAAGTTCTGCCTCGGATGTCGCTGCATCAATCGCGGCGTGAGCCTTGGCCTTTATACCAGCTGCCATCCCGATAAGAATCTTAAAGCCATCAGATTTGGCAACTACGTTCTGAGCAAGGGCTGCTGGTTCAACGCCTCGGAACTGCGCCTCTAGCGCAATCATCTGTGCCTGAGCAGGAGTTGCAGAATCATCCAGGATGGCGCGAGAGGCCTCTTCCTTGGTTTTCCAAGTATCGCGTTCTTCTACAGACGCGTTACCAGTCTGCTTTCGCATGATTAAATCAAACTGCTCGTCTACATTGCTGCGTGCCTGGTGTTGTGCAGCTTCAAACACCATCTTCCCTGCCGTAGCTGCACCATATTCCGCAACTAACATATCCATTGGGTAGGGTACACGTTCCTGTCCAATAAGGACATTTACGGTAGGCGCTACAAGGTTGTCTGTGGTGTCACTCATAATCTTATCCTGCGGTCAAATTTGAAATATAGTACTTATTGTCATTAGGATTCGCACCCGCCGCAACGTCACGATACACCCTACCCTCAACCCCTATAATGGGCGATCCTGCCATTATGGTATTCAATGTTCCCCCGTTGATAGTCGCAAAAAGATGTGACGTGTTTCCGGAAGACTGCGTGACCGCACCTCCCGCGTAGTATACATCCACACTTCCAACAACATCTGTTGAAAACATGCCGTATGGTGACGTGCTGTCTAAATAGATAGGGACTGTGCAAAATACGTTACAACCTGACCCCCCGAACCAGATGCCTGTATAGCTAGCAACATTAGAATGATTACGCGCAATCATTCTTGCAGTTTGGCCTGCAACAGGCCTAATCGTAAGCTTAGAAGGTGGTGAGGTTAGAAGTTTGTAGTAATCAATTAGAAGGTCACCAATAACCCAAATGTTGTTGGTTACACCACCTTTCATAAGATCTAAAACCTGTTGCCATGTTCTAACCGAATTTGCGGCGCTGTCCCCTGTGGCACTATCATTTCCCGAGCTTGACACGTAGATATTGATACCAGGATTAACACTCTCAATGGAATCAAGACGAGAGGAATTCTCAGTAACAGCCGCTGGGAGAACAAGGGTTCCCATATCAGCGAGTGTCTTAGCAAGGGATTTAACATTCCGGCCGAGACGTGTGGTAAACGTCTGAGACACTGATCCGTTAATTACGTCCTCAAGCAGTTGCGCATCTGCTGCGGCGTTCTGTAGTTGTGTTGTGCTGACGGGATCAGTCATGCCGTACCTCCCAAGGGGTTAATCTTGGGTGTATTGATACGCGCGAGAATCTCAGGATGTCAAGTGATTATTTATCTTTTATGTACTCTGCAAAGCCAGGAGTGTTTTTCTTGTGCCACTCTAGTGTCTTAGGTCCAAATTGCCCTGCCTTATAACAGGTCCACAATTGCTCTAGTTTCTTTTGGTCAATCATCGTCTTCCCTTCCTTAAAACTCTGGCGGAATGTCATCCGGCCCATATTCTTTTGGATCGTCTATCAATTTGGTCTCCCTGTCCACTTGGATGGATCATAATAGATTGGATCTTCTCGCTTAGGTCGTCGCTTAAATAAACCACCGAGAAGCGCGGCACCAACCTTAGCGATATTCTCTTCCGTCTCAATCCAGCGCATCCCAATCCTATGAGCCCTCTTGTGGCGGCGATACCATTTAAGAAATCTACCCATATGTCAATACCTCCCAGCCGGACACCGAGTCTGTGACCTCAAGAACATGCCCGTAGAACGAGAGTCCCATGGCCGGAACATGATGCGGGTAGGGCTCATTGAACAGCCACGAGTATGTAGATTCGTCTATTCGGACCCTGTCCACAGTGAGGCCATCCGCCTTCTGCGTTTCAATCTGCTGCTCAATCGCGTCTGCTATTTGCTCACCGCTCATTATGGAGCCTCAATTGTAATGCTATATCTCGCACACCCTCATATAGGACCGTTTGTTGGCATTGAGAGCAATCCACTTTCTCGGAAACGTGGGTCGTGCTCAGAATTGGTGCTTCACGTCCACAGGCGGAGATCTTTGCTCTTTCGCCTGTACCAAAGCCAGGACGCGATCCGTTGTCTAAATGTATCATTCTTGCTCCAACGTATTATTGAACAGATCACGGATTGCATCCTCGGACGTAAAGGATTGCCCGTGCGGGGATACTGTGTCTCCATCCGCCGCCCACCATGCGTGCCAATACTCCATACCAAACTCAATATGGATCTCAATCACTTCAAGATCTGATCCTTCCACGGCTACAGCATTCGCCATCTCACGAGTGCGCATAATATGAGCATCGTCCAAGTCCACAAACGAGGTCGCGGATTCAGGCCAGTAGCCCAGCCCATTGACATTGCGGCAGATGAACCGCGATTCTATATCTCTTGCATCTTTGCCCATAGGACGTTCCTCTCTTGATGTGCTCTAGCGATAGCACGCTTTGGTGTGTCTTGTCCATTAAATTCAAGAATATAGGTAACAACATTGCCGGACTTTAAGATCATGTTGAATCCCGCATGCTGTGGCCCATCAGTCACGCGATCCATGACGGAGATGTCATTGACACAGACACGCACCCCGTTATCCATCTCGTGATAGATTGGTTTGCGCCTAAACAATTCCAATCCCCCGTTTAAATGCTGTAAACGCACCTGTTCCTTTGAGGTGTAGATATGTTCCAGCGTGTTCCTTGTTTCCCTTACACGCGATTAGCGCTTCTTTGGCTTGCATCAAACCACACCCCGTTACATCACGAAGAGCTTTAACATCCTCCGCGGTGATTTGCACCGGTTTTGTTAGATCCATAAACTCTTTTAGTACATAAGAAAAAGGTGCTTCGGTGTGTTGATTGTTTCCTTCTGACCACCATTCCGCGTTTGCAGCATGGAATGCTTCTTCTAAGAGAAGGGCTATCCTATTCTCCACGATGCACTCCAATCACAGTCCGACCCGCACCATCATCTGGAAAGCGATGCACAGACAACTTGTAACCACAGCGATTACCGACCTGGCTGGCCAGTGAGCGCGTGGCGAGCTCAGCCCACCCGACAAACTTGACCGCCTCGCCAACGTGCAGATTCTCCAATACCTCGCGGCGATTAAACCGCTCGTAAACTTTCATCCCGCTCATTGTCCTTCTCCCAAATGTAAAATGCCCATTTGATCCGAATAATACAATCCGCCGTCTTCCTCGGCAACCACCAAGGAGAAGTACCCATCGCTCGAACCCGAGACTGTCAATAGTGTACCGGATTGTTTGAGCAGTTTTGTTATCTGTTCCAATACATTATCTATGTGTTTTTCATCGTTTTTCATAAATTACTCCTGTTCTGTATTACCTGCAAGTATGTCACTTCTAGGAAGCATTGTCAACTACAGGAAACTACGGGAAATAGATCATATATAATAATATAAAAATAATATATTTTTATTATATAATTCAATAGGTTAGCGTTTGGTTTCTTTTATTCAATCGTAATAAGTAATTACCTGTATTTTCCCGTAGCGTTTATATGCACACATGCACACGCACAAAAGTAATACGCTTAATTATTTAATTCCAAGCCATTGATTTCATTACGTTTTTACAAATATATACCCGTATTTACCTGTAGTTACCTGTATTTCTTTTTAAAAAGTAATATTACTTTCATGCGTATGTTATATTTCACAAAAGTAATATTACTTTAATGCCATACCTTATCACTGTTCATTGCATACTTCGTTGCAGGGCGACCAACGTCTCCCGACGTGATAACAACACGTTCAATTTGGTTATCGGATACCATGTTATCCAAGGCATAACGCACAGCCCGCATTGGCCCTCCTGCCGCTGTAATGGCACGGAAGGGCGCGCGTGCTCTGAGCGCATTATGGAAACGTCCAGCCGGCACGAGCCCGTCCTTATATTCCATCACCAGCACTTTCATGCAATTAACAATGGCCGCAAGTTCGATACTATCACCGGATCCAATCTCTCCCGACTCCATGCGCTTAATAACATCCATGGTGCGCCCTGCCACAAATTGCACAGCCCATGTGACGTGCTCAGGGCGGATTATAGGCATGGCAACATTATCGACAACAGCAGCCACTGTTGCGATCCGTTGCGCTGTGGCCCCTATACGTGAGAGCGCAACATACAGTTCAGGCAATTCGTCTGTTGGATTCTGAGCGCGGCGCGCAACCTTACGAGCAGCCACATTAAACTCACCAAGGATGCGCTGCGCGTCGGAATCAATCGCGACCTGGACAAGCGTGTCGCCTCCCATTGCGTTGAACGCAAACGTCTGATCCATACGGTTGACGATAGCGAGGAGCGATCCAAACATCTGCCCGACGTGAGCAGGGAACGCATCCAATTGGTTGTAATTATCATAGCCCAGCGTTCCCTCATAGAACATTGGAATGAAGCGCGACAAGAAACCGTCTTTCGCTTCGGACTCGTTTATAGAGTCATACATCTTTTCAAGTGTCGTAAACCACGCAACGCCGATGGACAGGCAGGTGATCCCTTTCTTCTCGTTGGATGCACGGGACGCGGACAACGCCCACTTCTTGCCAGGCACCGCGGCGTCATACAATCGGTTGATTGCGTCCTTGAGTTCGTGATCCCCATTGGACACAGGCGAAGTCAGTGTCTTGAGCATAGAGCCGCACTCGTCAACCATCCAGGATCCGGACGGCGTGGTCACAAAATTATCATAGATGCCTTGTGCGGATTTTGCGGACGTTGTGATGACCCGCGCGCTCGGTGCCTTTTCCAGGTCGCCTTGCGCCGGCACGTTTGAAATAAGGTGTTGGAGCGCGTCAATCGTTTGTGTCTTACCCGTCGCTGATTTGCCGGCAACAAGCGTGAATACGTTGCACCCTGCTCGTCCGAAGCGAAAGCCCCGTCCACACACACCAGACAGGTATGCAAGCGACACAGCCACGGCGTAAGGCAGGTTTGGTGTAAATGTTGCATCATGCACAGAACGGACAAACTCACCGAGCATGCCAGGAGGCATTGCGAGTTCGCGGTCATTCAAATCCGTGTAAGGCAAGTCAATATCATAAGGGTTTGTCACAGGTGGCTTCTCGCGTGCTTGCTTGAAGTTCTCCGCGACCTTTGCGCCAACCTCTGCCGCCTCGGCGCGCTGCTTTTCGAGCACGGCCTGTTCTGCCCATATTTTGTTGAGACACCACTTCACAAGGTATTCATCCACATACTTTGCTTCTGTGTTGTACCCACCCTTGGTGCCGCGCCATAATGGCGAGCGTCTGAATACTGCAACCGCTTTGTTTGGATCTTTGGTCGCAACTCCGATGTAGTTGAGGCACGCCAGATCAGCGCCAGAATGGTCGTTGCGATAACGCTGCAAAATGTCGGGCAGGGGACTGTCCATCATAAACGAGAATCCAACCCCGTTGGCCCAGCCTCGGATCGTGTTTATAATGTCATCCACGGATCGAGAATCTGTCTCGTTGACAAACTCAGTGCGTCCAACTCGGGACTTTGCGAATACTGTGGTCAACTCAGACAATACGTGCTGGCAATCGGACAAGGCCCCTCGGCTGTCAATAACCTTGCCAGTGATTGTAAAGAATCGGTTGTGGTCGTAGATTTCAATTTGATATTTGGAATCCTTGATTGCGCCAATCGCCGGAGGAATCATGCCGCGCCCTATATAATGACGCCCCGCGCCAGATGGGGATTCCTCACAATATGTTGTGAACCCGTCGTGGATTTGTTTACGAAGTTCCAAAGCAACGTCGTTGTCCTCGTCTGCGACCTTATACATAGGATCAACATCCAGACCAAAGAAACCATCGCCTTTCGAGAAGACGAACCCAATACCCATGTTAGCGAGCTCGGCGGACGCGACTGCCTCAGCAAAAGAGGCCCATGTGGACGGGTTTGAATGGGACGCAAGTTGCTTCCAATTCTTCGCCTGGTAAGGAATCTTTGTTGGTTTATCGTTCTCGTTGTATTCAATGCGCCATAACACCCATTGGTTCAACGCCTGCAAAGCAGCAGGGACATTGCTATAAGTCAAATGACACTCCCCGCGCTGTCAAAAAGTTAACAAGACACGCCACCGCCTCATAGCCAGGACTTTTAACAACGCCTGTTCTAAATTTAGATTGCCAAGAGGGGGACAGCGTCATGTGCGCGTCCCATACTTCTTTTGGTGGTATGTCAGTTTTGGAGAAGACTTGTCTGACTGTCTCAAGATCGGGTAATTGCATATTCGACTTTCCTATTCGACTTGCATATACGAAAGTCATAAAAGAATGTCAAATACGAAATTAGGGGTTGTAGATAATAACCAGGTATGTTACATAATAAGGACAACAACGGAGCATTATAATGAAGAACGAGCTTGAAAAGATAAAAGCAAAAATTGCCGCACTCATAGCGAAAGCAGAAGGCACAGACAACGAGCACGAGGCTGAGACCTTTATGTCAAAAGCGCACGAGCTTTTGGAACGATATAATCTCTCTCGTTTGGAACTTGATCCGGAGGGACACACAGATCCGCTCAGTCACGATACGGAAGCCTTTACTTGGTTCGCGTCGTCTTCGTGGCATGGGAACCTATACAATGCCGCCTCTCATTTTTATGGGTGCAAGATGATCCGCAATAAAATAGGAGCAAATAAATATAGCTCAATACTCATTGGACGTGAAGCAGCCCGTGAGACGGTAAAAATAATGTACCCTTATATAGTTGAGCAGGTTAAGGCACACGCGAAAACATTACAAACACGTTATCCACAGATGTCTCAGAGCATTGCACGTCGGCAAATGGCTGCGGCGCTTACGTCTCGAATTTGGAACCTTGTGCATAAGTGGTCACTGGATAAGGGTAATGAAGAAAAGGCGCTTGTCCCTGTTGACGAGAACCAGGCCTATATGGATTCCCTCATGGAAACGCAAGAAACTAAGGGGCGGAGCAAAGGGGCAGGTACTGCTGCTCATTCCGCCGCAGGGGCAATAAAACTATCACGCGGGGTCAAGGCAAACACAAGACGCTTAACCTAATCTCATCCGCTCTTGCGCAAAAGTGCAGGGGCGTCCATTCATTGTCATCTAAGGAGCAAACATTATGACACAATTAACCAAATCACAAAAAGACAAGGCAGCACGCCTCACCGCGATCCAAGCAGAGATCGCAACACTCAAGGCCGAGGAAATGGAGCTCCGCAAGGATCTATTCTCGCGCGTCTTTCCTGATCCTGTAGAGGGATCAAAGAATAAAGCCGACATTGAGAACGGGTATATTCTGCAAGCAACACACAAGATCAATCGTAAGGTTGAGCAGGATGAAGCGCAGAAGCTTATGGACGGCGATAACACGCGGCCCCTCGCAGAAAAGATCTTTAAGGTCACATATGCGTTAAAGCTTGCGGCGTATAAAGGTCTTGACGATGAAGACAAAAAACTCGCCGCTGCCGCAGTTACTGAGAAAGCAGGGACGCCTGTTCTCGAAGTTAAGAAACCTAAACACTAAACACCGTTTGACAAACACCAGCGCGTGTTTATTATCGCGCTGGTCATCATGGAGCACACATGGCCAAATCAGATACCGTTACGCCTACGCAAGGCGCAATGTCGGCGGACGAGCACACCGCCTTCCTTCTTCGCATTCTCATGCACCTTGTCGCCGTCTCACCTGGAGGCAATCTTGAGGTAGACTTAAACATGGTTGCAATGTCAACAGCGAATAAGCAACTTGATGTTGAATTGGACGGGCCGATATTCAGGGCGAAAGTAATCCCTGAGATCATCCTACCACCCCACATGAGAGGACAATAAAATGCGTTTTAGAGTTGAAAGATCGTCAAGCGGTAATCGCTGGGTCGTTCGGGATCACCAAGGAGGTCTCACCGGTCGAGCGTCGGATTCGTTAACTGGCCAATATGCGGATTCAAGAACAGATGAAATTGCTGCCTCTTTTGCTCGCGTTGAATGGGCGGATCAATGGGCAGAATTTATGAACGGGAACAAAACATGATCCAACTTAAGAACACAGCCGACTTCAAACACAACGGGGTCAAAGTCCTCGTCTACGGCGAGGCAGGGATGGGCAAGACAACATTGATTGCCACAGCCCCGAACCCTGTTATCTTCTCAGCGGAATCCGGCCTGTTATCCCTTGCCGGCATGCAATTACCTTTTGAAAAGATTGACACGCTCGCAAAACTCAATGAGGCGTACCAATGGTGTTTGTCCTCTCACGAGGCACGACAATTTGAGACGGTCTGTATTGATTCCCTCACCGAGATCGCTGAGCTCGTCCTGGCCAACGCTATGAAGCAGGTAAAAGATCCGCGTCAAGCATACGGGGAACTCCTTGAGAAGGTAATGTTTACCGTCCGATGCTTCCGCGACCTTCCGAATAAGAACGTCTATATGACCGCCCAAGAGATGTCTAAGAAAGACGAGGTCACAGGCATTATGATGAATCTTCCGTCCATGCCTGGAACGAAACTCGGGCCAAAACTGCCCTACCATTTTGATGAGGTGTTCCGGATGCGGATTGGCAAACTGCCAGACGGTCAAGATTATCGCTTCTTGCAAACACAGCCCGACTTTAACAGCGTGGCCAAAGATCGGTCTGGCAGATTATTGCCAATCGAAAAACCCCATCTCGGCGAATTGTTTGCCAAGATAACAAACGGAGGAACCCATGGTTCAACTTAACTTTAATGCGCGGAATGTAGCCCCTTCAACGGCTATGGAGGCGCTCCCGTCTGGCTGGTATGATGTAATGATTACCGAGTCAGAAAACAAACCAACAAAAGCAGGCACAGGATCATATCTACAATTGATCTTGACAGTCGCGTCCGGTGAATTTAGCGGCCGTAAACTCTACGCACGCCTCAATCTCGACAATCCGAACCCTACCGCGGTGCAAATCGCTCAAGCCGAGCTGTCCGCTATCTGTTGGGTTACAGGAATGCCCGACGCTCAAGACTCACAGCAATTGCACGGTCGCCCGTTCAAAGTGTTGGCCAAAAAAGTCGAGCGCAACGACAAGCCAGGATCGTTCTCAAATGAATTGTCCGGCTTCACAGACGTTAATGGCACAACGCCGGATCAACTTGCTAAGGGCATGGGGGGCCAAGGTGGGCAACCACAACAGCAATACCAACCTCCTCAACAGCAGCAACAACCGCCGCAGGGGCAGCAGCAATATCAACCCCCTGCTCAGACGGAACAGTCGCCGCAACAATACCAGCAGCAACAACCTCCCGCGCAAACGCAACAACAGCAACCGCCGGCAGGTAATAAACCTCCTTGGGAGCAATAACGCCCGCGCGTTAGAGCGAGGGGATGGGGCGAGTCCTTGTCCCCTCAATTTTCCAAGGGGAGCGAAGTGAGAAACAAACAAGACCAACGACGTCCAACAATCTGTCCGCCTTGCGGATCAACCCAAATAACCTTACACGCCCAAGGCAACGGAATGATGTATTTTCGTTGTAGAAACTGTAATGCCAAAGGCTGGACTCACACCGACACAGCTATCTCATTCGGTAGAATGGCGGACGGCCCCACGCGAGACCTAAGACGTCAAGCACACGAGGCTTTTGATAAACTGTGGAAACACAACACTATGTACTCTCGGGAAGATGCCTATATTGCACTCTCGAAGCACTTAGGTATTGATCCAAATGAGTGCCATATTGGATTACTCACTGCGACACAATGCAGAAGAACGATCCGATGGGCGCAACAATCACTTGCGGGCCTGACCAAACCTAAGCGTAAACCAGCAGGATCATGGCGCAATAAGAAGAGGAAACGCCGAAAATGACAAAGCACACCATAATTGACCTTATAGATAAACGCCTTGAATCTGACCAGGAAGATGGAAAGCGGGGGCACCTCGGCGGATCGCTTATTGGACGCCCGTGTGAGAGAGAACTTTATTATTCGTTCCGCTGGGCAACCTCTACCGTAAACTCAGACGAGCACACGGGAGACCACATTGACGGGCACCACGGTCGGTTGTTACGATTGTTTAACCGCGGACATCTCGAAGAGGACAGGTTTAATTCCTGGCTCCGCTCAATCGGTATTGTTGTGCGAGAATTTGACATAACGGAACATCTTATCTTTGGCGTGAAGTCAGGCAAGTTAGATGTAGTATCCACAGACAAACTCAAGAAATACAATATGGACAATTGGGAGGACGTGACGCTTAATCCGTTCTTTTGGGAGCTCGCAAAGAAGCGAGGCCTTGAGTTCAAGAAGCCAGAACAATTCCGGATCTTAGATGTAGATGGGCATTTTGGTGGATCACTTGACGCGATTATGACAAATGTTCCTGGCATTGAGCAGTTCGGGCTCAAACCAACGGATGAGGTTCTTGGCGAATTTAAAACACACGGCCTTAAATCTTTCAACAAGATTGCAGGGACACGTCCGAGGTACGACCAACCAAGGGAAGGTGCTGCCGGCGTCAAATTTGCAAAGCCGGAACACTGGGCTCAAATGCAGACTTACATGCACAAGCGCGGGATCAAACTGGCGCTTTATATGGCGATCTGCAAGGATGATGATGACCTCTACTTTGAATGGGTTGAGTATGACGCAATGGCAGGGGCGGCGCAAATTGGCAAAGCGCGTGACATAATACACGCCGACGCGATCCCCGTCCGCATGAGCGATTCCCCGTCTGATTGGCGCTGTAAATTTTGCGACCATTACCAAACCTGCCACATGGGAGCGCCCCTTGCTAAGTCGTGTAGAACGTGCATCTCCTCAAAACCCATTGCCGAGGGCCAATGGCATTGCTCTCATTGGGATTCTGTGATACCGTTAGAACATCAAAAGACAGGTTGTGCAAACTACCAAACAATAACGGATTAGTACTATGCAGACACCCATAACAAGTTTTAGTGGAAAACATAGGTTTCTCAGTAATTTTTGGCCCGCACCTGTAGAATTGGATGGAAAATGGTACCCTACAGTGGAACACGCCTATGTTGCTGCAAAGACTATTGATCTACAGGATAGGGAGAACATCAGGCACATTTATTCTCCAGGACAGGCAAAACGATACGGAAAAAATCTAGTTCTTCGAGAAGGATGGAATGATTTACGTCTCGGAGCCATGGAAGATCTTTGTACTAAGAAATTTACGCTACTAGAAGAATGTCGAGTATCCCTCCTTATGACAGGCACGGCGGAACTTGTAGAGGGCAATAACTGGGGAGATACGTTTTGGGGAATGTCTAACGGTGTAGGATGCAATCACTTAGGCGTAATTCTTATGCGGGTAAGAAACTCATTATGTTAATGACGCCAAGGCCATACCAGGATTACGCCATCGAATCCATTTTCCGTTTCTTTGAAGAGCACAAGGATCCGACGCGCAATCCTGTTGTTGCCATGCCTACCGGAACAGGTAAATCAATTGTTAATGGTGGATTCATTCAGCGTGTTTTCCAGCGTTGGCCAAACCAGAGCATTATGATGCTCACCCACGTTAAAGAGTTGATTGAACAAAACGCGGATAAACTTTGCAGAATGTGGCCTGGCGCTCCTGTGGGAATTTACTCAGCAGGACTTAAATCAAAGGAAGCGGGGCTTCCTATAACTTTTGCCGGCATTCAATCCGCAATCAAACATCCAGGTCTGTTTGGCAAAGTGGACATAATATTTATTGACGAGTGCCATCTTGTTTCCCCTAACGAGAACACATCCTATCAAAAATTTATTGCGGCATTGCGAGAAGTAAATCCAAATCTTCGCCTTGTCGGACTCACGGCAACTCCTTACCGCTTAGGCCTTGGGATGATAACAGACGGGGGAATCTTCACAGACATTTGTTGCGATATGACCACTCTGGATGCGTTCAATTGGTTTATAGACGAGGGCTATCTTTCTCCGTTGATCCCGCGTCCCACCGACACAAAAATTGACCTGTCCGGCGTTCGTAAACGCGGGGGTGAGTTCAGAGAAGACGATCTACAGAAAGCGGTTGACATTGACGAGATCACAGAGGCGGCGGTTAAGGAAATGCTCGAAGTCGGAGCGGACAGAAATCGTTTCTTAATCTTTGCCACAGGGATTGACCACACGGAACACATTACGGATCTGCTTTTGAGTCTCGGCCAGACGGCTGTTGCCGTTCACTCAAAGATGGGGGGCAACCGAGATAAGATTCTTGCCGACGCACAGAACGGAGCGTACCGTTTTGTGATTAACAACAATGTCTTGACCACGGGCTATGATGACCCGCTGATTGATTGCATTCCGATGATCCGCCCCACGTCCTCGCCTGGCCTGTGGGTTCAGATGCTCGGACGCGGAACGCGCCCTGTTTACGAGCAGGGTTTTGATTTGTCTGTGACCGAGCAGCGTCTTGCCGCGATCCAGGCAGGTCCAAAACAAAACTGCCTCGTGCTTGACTTTGCCGGAAACACAATGCGCCTTGGCCCGATTAACGATCCACAAATTCCAAAGAAAAAGCGTCCTGGAACAGGCGAGATTCCAATTAAACTTTGCAGGGATGACAACACGGTTCCCGAGGAAGGCAACTGTGGTGCGTATAATCATATTAGTGCAAGATTCTGTTGCGATTGTGATGCCGAGTTTACATTTGAGATCAAGATAAAACAGAAGGCCTCGTCTCAGGAACTAATCAAAAAAGACGTTCCGGTTGTTAAAGATTTCACCGTGACCAAAGTTGTATATTCCGTCCATAAGAAAGTCGGATCAATTGATTGCCTTAAAGTCACGTACCATTGTGGAATGCGCAAGTTCACACAGTACGTTACCGCGTGGCACACGAGCTCCGTCCGACACCGCGGCATCTCGTGGTGGGAACAACGCTCTCCCATCCCGTTGCCAAAGAATGCCCATGCGGCTATGGATCACATTGACGATTTGAAGAAGCCAACAATGATCCGCGTTTGGATCAATAAAAAATATCCGGAGATAATGAGCTATGACTTACCAGACTAGAAACGACCCTTTTGCCAATCAAGCCCTTGCTGATGCCCTTAACGAGGCAATCCAAAAGCACGGGGGTGACCTATTCAACAACTGTGGAAATTGTTCTCACATGAATTACCCAGGCCCACCGGTGTGTAAGCTCTTCAACATGACACCCCCCATCCAGACGATTATGAAGGGGTGTAAGAATTATAACGACGCAAAAGAAATTCCTTTCTAGGGGTGCATTCCGTAGACCAAAGGTCTATATTCTGCTTAACACAAGGAGAAATCATGCTACGGTATTTTGAACATAAGTCCGCCTGTATTAGGCACGCGGCGAGAACAATGCAAATGATGACCATTGAACATGATCCTGAAAATGGATTCTACGCGGTTGAGTCTCACGACGATGTAGCAGAACTTGCTCACCGTTTTATGCTCAAGCACTCAGATGCTTTTGTGTGTGCCGGATCGCGCGGTGATATTCCGGTTCTTGTTACGACCTGTCCAAAGGACGAGTCTGACCCTTCCGGTATTGAAGCAATCGGGGTTCCTGATTGGTATATTGTCGAACCTATCTGTGACGAGCTTTGGAATCCTGGCAAAGCAAATAAACCTTCCCGTAAACGCTCAAATACCGCCGCAGGGCCGCGCGCTTCGTCAACTCACCCATCGCCCACCAAATTCGTTTGGGCGACGTGTGACGCATTACAGGTGAGTCTCGGGCGTGAGCCAACATCCGCGGAAGTTCGAGAGGCTTGCGAACCGGAGGGCGTCCATAAGAGCACAGCATCCACTCAATTCTATAAGTGGCGGCGCGCTCAAAAATAATCTCACTTATGAGTTGACAGTAGGGAACAGACCACGTAATTAAACCAATGTCAATTAACGACTTATCACTATGGAGCATCCAATGACTAAAGAAACAGACGAAGCAGCCGCAACTGCATCAGCAAAACCAGCGCGTGAGCGCCAAAACGGTTTCACGAAGCCTGCCGAAGGCACAACAACCCGCCTTGTTTGGGATATCGCAGACGAGATCTCAGCAGCACAAGGCCGTCCGGCGATGCGGAACGAAGTCTTTGACGAGTTCACAAAACGCCTTGGTAAAGACGCCTCCGCTGGTACGTGCGGCACACAATATTCTCGTTGGTCTGGTTTCCATAGCGTCGGTCCTGTCTTGAAGAAAATGCGCGCCGAAGCCAAGGCAGCAGCGGACAAAGAAAAGGCCGATGCTAAAGCAGAGAAAGCAGCGGAACGCGCCGAAGCCAAAGCTGCAAAAGACAAGGCTGCTGCCGAGAAGAAAGAAGCGGCAGAAAAAGCAAAGGCCGATAAAGCAGCAGCTGCCAAGGCAAAGCAGGATGAGAAAGATCGTGTTGCGTCTGAAAAGGCAAAAGCAGCAGCGGCTAAAGCCAAAAAATAAACCGCACCCCGTGTGAGTTTGAAGGGAATGTCTTCTGGCGTTCCCTTTTTATTTGCCTTGGTATCTAAACGGTTCTTGACTACCCTGTTATATTGCCTTAAACAAAACAGAAGGAGCAACACATGAAACCCAATAACCAACCGGTGGAAAAGCAATTCCATCACGACCGCGGAATGGTCGATCTTCACAGTATTTTCCACACGATACAGGGCGAGGGGCCATTCACCGGCCATCGCTCAATCTTTGTCCGCCTTGCAGGATGCAATCTTATGTGTCCTGGATGTGATACCGAGTACACGCAAGGCCGCAAGAAGGTCATGCCTGAGTACGTCGTTAAAGAAGTCCAAAAGCTTCCAGAAGTTGAGCTCATTGTTCTAACAGGAGGCGAGCCTTTCCGCCAGAATATCTTACCACTTTGTCAGGTACTGTGGGATGCCGGATACAATATCCAGGTCGAGACAAATGGTGTTCGTCCTATCCCCTCTGAGTTGGCGGCGTGTTCCTCATCTTTCGGAGCAACTAAAGCGCGGTTTAGTGTTGTTGTTAGCCCTAAGACACATGTTGTCCATGAAAGCATTGCACGGATCGCCATTGCCTACAAATACGTCCTCCAGGCAGGCAACGTGGATCGTGATGGCCTGCCTATCCAGGCTCTTCAAAATAAGGTCAAGAGGCGTGTTGCTCGGCCCACACGCAAAGACATTCCAATCTATATCAATCCATTTGACGAGAAAGACGATACTAAGAATCGTCTGAATCTCGACACCACCATCCGCTCCTGTTTGCAGCACGGGTACACGATGGGAATACAGCTGCACAAATTCTTAAACATGGAGTGAGCAATGCCACAATCGACAATAGAAGCTTGTTTGGACGTAATGTCTAAACCCCCAAAACGTCAAGAAGGATCCGGACTCGTTGTTATGTCCGGAGGTCAGGATTCAACAACATGCCTTGGTGTCGCAATCATGCGGCATGGTCGTGAGAACGTGCGTGCTGTAGCATTCGACTATGGCCAGAAGCACTCAATCGAGCTTGAGCAGGCGCGCCTCATTTGCGAGCGTCACGAGATTCTCTTAATCACTGTGGACATCCCTGTTCTCAAGATGATGGAATCATCTGCACTTGTCACGCATGGCGACACGAGCGCACCACACGAATACCTTGCCGACCTGCCTGCTACGTTTGTTCCGGCGCGTAATGCACTATTTTTGACCATGGCGTTTGGTCTTGCAATGGAAGCAAGAACGACACACATCTACACCGGCGTGTGTCAAACGGATTACTCAGGGTATCCAGATTGCCGAGAAGAATTTGTTGTCGCCCTTGAGAACGCTCTTCAAGTTGGGTATCAATCAACAATCAAGATTGTTACCCCTCTCATGCACCTGGACAAAGCAGCGACGTTTGAGCTCGCGCGCCGGACGGGCGTTTGGGACGACGTGATCCAATTTTCTCATACGTGCTATGAAGGGGTCAGAGACAATCTTCATCCGTGGGGTGCGGGGTGTGGAGCGTGTCCAGCATGCGAGTTGCGCGCTAAAGGCTTTAACAAGTTTGAGGCTCGCTACTAATGCCGTACCGTTCAACCAAGACATACGGGCATGACGTTGGTCTGTCTTGTGTCTTCCGCCAACATGGCGCCAAGTCGCACTGTAACCAACTGCACGGGTATGCGCTCTCTGTCCGCCTTGAGTTCGAGTGTGAGCAGGGGCAGCGCGACGCTAACGGATGGGTTGTAGATTTCGGAGGCCTCAAAGAGGTCAAGCAATGGCTCAAAGATACGTTTGACCATAAGCTTTTAGTTGCTGAGAATGATCCAATGAAGGACGAGATCTGCGCCCTTGGCGGACTCGGAATTGCAGATCCCATTGTTGTTCCTGGAACGGGGTGTGAAGCCTTTGCAGCGATGGTATACATCTTTGTGAGTACATGGATGCAAAAGAAGGGTTATGTTTATGCTCGTCTTGCAGAAGTGCACGTAATGGAACACGGCGCAAATAGCGCAATATATATTGAGGATAAGAAATGACACAGAAGACAATTTTGGATTACAGAACACTTGAAACCCGTGCGCGACGTGTAGCTGACGAGATTCTTTCTTCATTGACGGGCCACGAAGTTCCAGTACTATTTTACGGTGTTCCTCGTGGAGGGGTTCCGGCACTTTATCTTGTTCTTCAACATCTCTCCGGTGTGCCTTACGAAGTAACAGACAATCTTGCGATTGCTGAAATCATTATTGATGATCTAATTGATTCCGGATCCACAATGGAACGAGTTACGTTCGAGAATTCTACTGCGGATTTTTATGGGTTGTTTGATAAGCGCACAGAAGAAGACGCGGATCTTGGATGGATCGTCTTTCCTTGGGAATCGGCTGAGGACGCGGGTTTTGAAGACAACGTCCGCCGCATGCTTCAAGCGATTGATCCAAACGCAGACAGAGAAGGGTTGATTGAGACCCCTGTCCGAGTTGCAAAAGCCTGGACAAAATGGGCAGAAGGTTACGGTCAAGATCCTGCTGGAATTTTAAAGGTGTTTGAAGACGGAGCAGGAAATTATGACGAGATGGTTACTGTTGCTAACATTCCAGTTTATTCTAAGTGCGAGCATCACATGGCAGACATATTCGGAACGGCAACAGTGTCTTACATCCCTAACGGAAAGATTGTCGGGCTGTCCAAATTATCGCGCCTTGTCAACATCTATGCCCGACGCTTACAGGTGCAAGAGCGTCTTACTGTTCAGATCGCGGATGCCTTGCAGGAACACCTTGCGCCTCTTGGTGTTGGCGTCCAGCTCAAATGCCGGCACATGTGCATGGAATCGCGCGGCGTATGTCAACAGGGTCACCACACGGTAACGACTGCCTTGCGCGGTGTTATGAAGGAAGGCGACCCACGGGCTGAGTTCCTGGCCGTCGCTGGTTGATCCGTGCGCCTTTACCAAGCGGGCATTTATACATCCAATTTCAATCTCAAGGGCAAGGTCTACTCTAAGCTTGACGAGACGGAAAAATGGATGCGGCGATCCGTTGAGAATCACCTTGAGTCTTACCATTATATCGGTAAGCCTTCGGCTGTGCGCAAAATCCGCGCCGAAGGGATCAAGGTGTTTCTCGATAGCGGGGCGTTCTCAGCGTTCAGTCTCGGATCAGAAATCGACCTTGGAAAATACTGCGACTACATCCACGAGAACGCGGACATAATTGACTTCCCTTCCGTCCTGGACGCCATTGGCGACGCGGAAGGCACATGGCGCAATCAAGAGGAAATGGAGCGGCGAGGAACAAAGCCTCTACCCTGTTTCCATTACGGTGAGCCGACTGAGATCCTGGATCATTATGTCAAGAATTATGATTACATAACCATTGGTGGGATGGTTCCAATCTCGACCGTTCAATTGCGGATTTGGCTGGATCGTTTATGGGAAGAACATCTCACAAACGCAGATGGATCACCAAAGACGAAAGTGCACGGCTTTGGTTTAACGTCACTGCCGCTTATGATGCGCTACCCTTGGTATTCTGTGGATAGTTCTACGTGGGTGCAGTGGGCGGCTAATGGCATGATTCTGGTTCCCACACGCACGGGCCAGCTCGATGTCTCAAACAAATCGTCTCGGCGCAAGATTCCAGGTCAACACATTGACAGCATGTCTCCTCTTGGGACGGCCGCGCTAGAAGATGACATCCGCTCTTTTCATATTGACCCTGACCGGTTAAGGGAGTATTATTATTCAAGGTGGGCATGGAACGCATGGGCTTTTCCATGGTATGCCCGAGAAAAAGAATATGAAGGGGACGTCTTTGTTCCCGACGTAATGAGGTTATTTTAAATGAGTGATTTTAAAGTCTCAAAAAAGACGCTAGAGTTGGCAAAACTCATAGAACCTAACCTTAATTGGGACAAAGAGTATTGGCCTCACGAAAAAAGATGGCATGCCCAATGGCGTGCAATTGGTGCTGCCGGAAGAATCATACAGGCAGGTTGGGATGCTTGACGCTCTCAACTTCGTGAAAGGCGCGGTCGCTAAGAAGGATTACGTTCCGGAACTCACTCACTTTCAGATCAAGGACGGAAGGGTCACCGGCTTTAACGGGCAGATGACATTATCAAGCCCAATTGATTTGGATATTGAGGCGAATCCCAAAGCCCTGCCGTTCGTAAAGGCGGTTAACGCTTGCAAATCACAGATTGCGTTACACATTACAGGGGCAGGGCGTTTGGCGATACGATCCGGCAAATTTAGACGGTATGTTGATTGCCTTCCGGATGACGGTCTTATGACGTTTCACGAACCCGAGGGTGAGGATATGGAGGTCGGGGATAAGTTTCTAGTCGCGCTCAAAGCGTCATCTCCGTTCCAAGGTCAGGACGCCTCTCGCCCGTGGGCTCACGGGGTTATGTTTAGGGGCCAATCTGCTTACGCGACCAATAACATCTGCATGATGGAGTATTGGCATGGTTGTCAATTCCCTGTCCCAATCAACATTCCAAAGAACGCGGTTGCGGAACTGTTACGGATCAAGCAACAGCCTACGCGGGTCCAAATGACGACCAGCTCTGTGACCTTTCATTTTGAAGGTGAGCGCTGGTTGAGAACATTACTCCTTGCCGACAACTGGCCCGACGTAACACCAATCCTTGCGTCTGGCGCACAACCGAAAAACATACCAGAAGGCTTCTTTGATGTCCTGGACGAGCTCAAGCCCTTTCTTGAAGACGGAGGCCGTGTGTATTTTGAGGACGGGATGATCTCAACAGCCGAGCACGAGGAGACCGGAACAATCATTGACATTGACGGGATCAACGAGGGGCCTTGTTTCCATCACAGCCAGCTCTGCATCTTAAACGGGATTGCAGATAAAATTGACTTTACAACTTATCCCAAACCGTGCAAGTTCACAGGTGAGAACGTAAGAGGTGTTATACTCGGGATGAGACGTTAATTGTCGCGCTTTGATAATATAGGCCTGTTCTGGCAGGATCTACCGTCGTCTCGTAAAAGGGGTGAGCGTGTGCTTGGCCCTATTCCGGACATTCCTGAGACAGGATGGCGACCCCCTACGTCGTTCCCTGATCTACGCGGAGAGCGCGTGATTGCGTTGGACACCGAGACATACGATCCGGAATTGAATGACTACGGGCCTGGATGGGCTCGGGACAAGGGCCATATGTGCGGGTTCTCTGTTGCTGTTCCAGGCAGGTCGTGGTATTTCCCTATGCGTCACGAGGTCCAAAAAGAATATAATATGGATCCAGATGCGTGCCTGAGATGGGCAAAGGACATGCTTGAGACCCCAAAGATTGACAAGGTGGGTGCGAACCTTATCTATGATATTGGCTGGTTTAAGCATGAAGGAATTGACGTTCAAGGCACGTTGCATGATGTCCAATTTGCCGAGGCGCTCCTGGACGAGACATCCAAGGTTGCACTTGAAGCCCTTGGACAACGTCATTGCGGTATCGGTAAAGAATCGGACATCCTCAAAGAGTGGTGCGTCAATTATTACGGCGGATCCGAGGCCAAATGGAGGCGCAACATTTACCGCGCACCCGTCACGCTTTGCGGACGTTATGGTGAGCAAGACGCCGCACTTCCCCTTGAAGTCATGCACAAACAATGGCCTCTGCTCGCACAGCAAGGCCTTCTCGACCTTTACAGGATGGAATGTGATTTGATTCCCCTGCTTGTCCAAATGCGCTACGCCGGTGTCAGTGTGGATATCCCATACGCTGAGAAGTTGCGTGACGAGTTCGAGACAGACGAGAAACGGATTCAAAAACTAATTGACGAGCAAGCAGGTTTCGCAGTCAATACAAATTCAGCAGACGATCTATCCCGTGCATTCCGGCAGATGGGCTTGACCCATCCAATGACAAAACCAACAACAAATAATCCAGATGGTAAACCGTCGTTTGTAAAAGAATTTCTTGAGCAGCATCCGCACAAGTTTCCACAGTTAATCACTGAGATGCGGGGCGTCGCCAAGCTTCGCGGAACATTTGTAGAAGGTTACTTGCTCAATTCCCATGTGAACGGAAAAGTCCATGGCTCGTTTACGCCCTTAACTGGGACGGACGGCGGGGCGAAGACAGGACGCTTTGCGAGTAAGAATCCGAATCTCCAAAACATTCCAACGCGAACCGCGGATGGCAAAAAGATCCGCCGCGCTTTCATTGTTGATCCTGGACACGTCGAATGGCGTAAGTATGATTATTCACAAATTGAATACCGGCTACTCGCTCATTTTGCAACGGGGCCAGGCGCGGACGCGATCCGTGACGCTTACAACAACGATCCTCGGACAGATTATCACCAGGCAACGATTGAGTTGATCCACTCGGTCACGGGAATCATGCTTGAGCGTGGCCAGGCAAAGAATATCAACTTCGGTATTGCTTACGGGATGGGGATCGTGAAGCTTGCAAAAGATCTTGGGGTGTCGATTAAGCAGGCCAAGGAATTATTGACCGCATACCATAAAGGTGTCCCGTTTGCCAAACCGACTATGAAGGCAATGTCCGAGTTTGCAGATATGCACGGGTTCAATCAAACAATCCTTAATCGCCGCACTCGGTTCAATACGTGGGAACCTGCGGACTTTAGAGACAAACGTCGCCCCCTTCCTCTCAAGCAAGCTCTAGAAAAGTACGGATCAAACATTCAACGCGCGTACCTTTATCGGACGTTGAATTATACCCTCCAAGGATCATCCGCAGACATGATGAAAGCGGCCATGCTCAAGTGTTACGTGGACGGTGTCTTTGACGTTACAGGTATCCCGCGCCTCACTGTGCATGATGAATTGGACTTTAGTGTGGCTGAGCGCACCCCTATTGTTGAAGAGGGTTTCCGCGAGATGCGCCATATTATGCAGACTGTGATCCCGTTACGGGTTCCGGTTATTTGCGACCTTGAGATTGGTCCAAATTGGGGTGACGTTAAGGAAGCGGCGTAGCGTCTTCGTCAATCTCATCGTCTGCAAACTTCTGGTCGTTGGCGTAATATTCGTCTGAATAGTTTACGCCGGAGACGTCGGTTGTGAGCCCTTCAAGCGGACGTTTTTCAACGAGTAAGAACGCTTGGGCGTTTTGTTCCCCTGAACCAACCACCTGGTATGTTGTTCTTGCGTAGGATTCCGGATCTATGCTGAGTGCAAGCCTCGGAGCATTTGCTAGAACAACTTGCGTAGGGCGTGCGCCCTCTGTTACCTGGATATTCTCAACCGTGTAGTCTGTATGTTGTAAGAAAATAGAATACGTCTTTGCGGAATCAAATTCAATTGGTTGTGACAATGTGAGAACGAGCCCGTCCTGTGCTTTGACTTCCCCGTCTTGTGTTCCCGTGCGCGTGTTGTCCGCGTTAAGGAATCGTTCTTTGACAACCAGCAAATCAATCTCGCTTGTTGCTTCAAATGATACGCTAAGGTTCTGGTTCATAATCTTATTGAAGTTTCTCCAGGCGTGGAAGTACGCTTGGAGGTGATTGCGGACGCCAATGCTTTCTGTCTTTTGGGGGTTGGTTGCTGATTTGTCTTCCGGAATGTAAATTGTAATGATTGCATCATCTGCCGGATCAACATACGAAAACTCTACCCCGTCAAACTTATCCTGTGAACCAAACATTACCGTTCTCGTTTCCGAACCTGGAACCTTATTACGATGATTTAAGAGCAAAGAGCTCGTCTCAACAGGCTTCTCGAAAAACAAACTAATCTTGGTGCCTCGGCGATACGCTGTGGAAAATACCGTGTTAGCAATGATGCCGGCAGTCTCTTCGTATGTGAGGTTATCCTTATCAAACGTGTAAGAAAACGCCGCGGCGTTAGGTGTTCCAAAGTGTGATTGAATATCCAAACCAGTATCGTAAATGTCGTCTAGGTCTAGGTCATCGAGAGACAGTCCGCCAATATAGGGGTCAACACTCAGGGCAACAAAGATGTCTGGTGCGTATGTTGTGGGTTCGGGTTGTGAAAATGTCGTTCCTGAAACTCGCCGAGGAAATTTTCTGGTCACTTCTAAATTCAGTTTACGATCCTTAACACCAAGAGCATTCTCCGTTCCGATTGTTTTAGCGTGGACGGTCGTAATGTTGCCGAAATGTGTTTCCACAGGAAGCTGGAGTCCATAAACGTCACGGATCTTCACTTCGTCAACAACTGAGCCCTCAAAATTAAGGTCTGCCGGCGTTGTGCGATACGCGCGAATCCGGACACGGGTTGCAACCGGAAGCGGGATATTCAATGTTCTGGCAACGCGGGTCTTAGTGTCTTTCGAACCTGTTAAGGTGGTGAAGTAGGTGCTAGCGGATCCTGTTGCAACACCGTTCTCGTCAATAGGCGTTACCTCGACTTGGCATTGAACACTCGCGGCGATCTGTGCTTCCCCGTCGTCCTTGTAGATACCTTGGTTCGCAACAAAGTTGATTGCGATTGCGTTTACTTCGTGCTCAATCGTAAAGGGACCAATCCAATTCGTTGTGTTGGTGTAGATCCGAGGAGAAAGAGGCAATGTGATCCCACCACCAAACAAGGGGACGTCAAGCCACTGTTCTTCAATTGCACTCGGATCATTAAATGTTATTGTTGATCCCGTGATTGCAGAGATGGTGTAATTTCCGTCAAGATTTACCGTTGTTCCCCCCGTTGACGCCCCGCCTGTAACGGAACACGTTTTGTAGTAGGTTGTTCCGCCTCCATACATGGAGGACAGGCGGCTCCATTGGCTCGCCTTGTTACTTGGGATCGTAAACGTTAGGGTTCCCCCTGAGACGCCAGTAACGACGTATGGGCCGTTTAGGTCGGCGGTAACGATGTAAGTAAACTCATCCCCGCCGAAGTCTGTCTCATCTTCTTCATATTCTTCTACAAACACCGCGTTCCCGAGTGTGACAACATCGCCCACGCTTATACCTGAGACGTCCGCTGCTGTCTGCGCTTGCATCGTTCCTGAATTATCGAACCGGACAGAAATGTTTGTTGTAGCGGCAGGCATTACAACATCGTCAGAATGCTCGCAACCTTCTACGGTGCAAACGTCTCCTACCTGGAACTCTCTGTTGAAGATATGCGACGATCCGTCCGAAGTGACAAACCCAGTTGGTGTTGCGGCAATGTCTGTCCGGCCTACCACGTTCTTAGAGTTTGGTGCCTCTAGGGTTTGTCCTACCACCGCGTTACTTTTGTGGACGATGTAAAGAGGTTCCGCAATGGCATCACCAATACGAAGTTGAGCAATACCTCCGGACATTGGCGATGTATTTGGTCCAAAGATTTCCACAGATGTCCCACCAATCAAAAGTGCTCTCGTGTCGCCATCTTTGACCTCATTTGGATCAACATAATACTCCCCGCGCCCAATACAAAGATATGAATACTCAACCTCGGTGTTGTCAATAAATATGGTATACGGAACAGACAACAGGTCGGGTGTTGAACGCACGGTTCCAACAATGTCCGGTATCCGGCCTGCAATCCGTGCCTGGTTTGAGCGTGCGGACAAGGCATTATTTGGACTCTCCGCCTGTGTATTGCGAAGTGTGGGCGTAGGGGGTTTTGGAACGAGGAGAAAAGCGGCTGCGGCAACAATCGCTCCAACCGCAATTGCAATAAGCGTGATTGGATCGCCGGCAATAACTACAACATAGACTGTTCCCTCAAGTTCTGATAGGGCAACAATTCCGGTCTCATCAATGGGGGTTACGTTTGTTTCTTCGGACACGGTCTCGTGATAGATTCGAGTGTTTGAAGGAAGCTTTCCGTCAAAGCGGTCGTAAATACATTTGAGCACGTCGTCTGTCTCAACGGTTTCCCACTTGTCAACGTCAAGAGTATCAATGGCAAATTTTATACACGCTTGCATGAGTAGTACCTAATCTTCTCGCTGAACCCTCGGGCAACAACGCTGGGCTTGAGGTTCTCCACCCCTGTTCTGTTCAAATGAATAATGGTCCTTCCTAAGAAGACACCAATATGCGGATTATTTCCCCGCTGTTGAAGCAACGCAATACACGGGGCGACGGGCTTCTGCAAGCGGGTAAAGTTCTTGCGTAGGGCGAAGTCTGAGTCTAACAAATCAAAAATGTTGTCCCCTGTTAGGTGTTCCCATACGTCGCCAACAAAGTGAGTGCAACGGTAAGATTCTTTATTGTAAACCTTAAAGAATAACGGATCAAGATTCATTACAAGAATCCTCGAAGCATAGGGAAACGGTCGAGTGTATATGATTCCCCCGTCTTGCTAACATTTAAAGAAGGAGCCTTGGCCAAGAACGTCGCGCCCTGTTCTTTAAATGTAAATTCTTGGACCTCAAGTTCAACAGGGCCAAACATGGGAGCGGATAGATCGTCAGAGCGGTAAGCGCGATACGTCACAACAGGAAGAACATTGAAACCCCCTGCTGCCGCAACGGCGTCCATCTCAGTTGGTAAAATCTCGCCAAGGTCGCCAAACGTGATGTTAAACCCGTAATCAAGATTGTCTCTTGTCTCGGTCTGTTTAATCAGCATCGGGGCGTAATCAAACGTGTGGACAGAAGAATCTTCTAGCGTAACTGTTACCCCACCCCGCGCGTTCCGAACCTTGCGGTATGTTTGCGTAAAGTCAGGGTGTGAGATTTCAAGAAGTTCGAGCTCAACAACATGCGAGCTTGAGCCAAGAAAGAACTCTTTGTATGTTTCCAACGTACTAGGCATTTACGAACCTGTCATTTCCGATAACTTTTAAATCACTAACAACCTGATTCTCATCTTCTCCGTAGGTCTGCAAGAACATCACCTGTTCCGGTGTCCAATTAAAAGATCCAACATCACAGAAGCGAAAGTTTCCGATTGTCTCAAGGGGATTAAATATGTCGCCAAATTTTTCCCCATATGCGTCCACCATGTCCAGGTAGGCAAGGTCTGTGGCTTCATCTGTTTCCACAGGCTCGACTTCCAATTGTGCGGTGATTGTCCGCGAATGACCCTTTACCGAGACAAGGCGAAAGCTTCCAGGAACAAAATGAACAGTATGTTCTGTCAGGTCTCCATCATCAATTATTAAATCAATCAAGAAAGGAACGGATGCCTTCTTAGAAACAGAATTATAGAACTTCTTTAGATATGTGTAGCCCACAAGGGACAACGTCCAGCGGGCACTTACCACGGATGTGGAGCTCAGGACGTCCTTGCGGTAGCGTGAAGCTCCACCCTGCAAGTTAACTGTCAAAGTCTCGTTGGCCGGCGTGTCTGAGTAGCTCGACTGATCCGGAGCGTATGTTAATTTCCGAAGCATTAGTTTCTCTTCCGTTGTGTCTGTGTGTTCCGTGCAAGCGCATTGGAGACGCGGCTATTTGGGTTTGCAATATCAGCGGCAACCGCTTTTGGTGCCTGCTCGCGCACGACTGATGCTGCCTCTTCTCTTGCGATAACACGCACCTCCCCGCTGGATAACTGCTGCACTTCGTGGGATACACCAGGTGCGTAGTTCTCAACAGATACGTTAAGCGCCGTAGGTGCGCCCCCTCCGCCGGCGTTTGCAGCTGTAACGCCGAGACGACCATCCGCTCCTCGTTTGAGGGGGAGGATCGCCTCGGGTCCAGCTTCTCCCAAAACTCCAAGGGACGGAGCACCACCCCGAGAGAATTGGAAGGCTGTTGGTTGATTGAAGACACCGCCATTTGCAAACATCTCCACGCCCTGAGAACCAAACGCGCCGCCGTTCTTGAAGAAACTGGTAGCGGCCGCAAGCCCCTCCGAGAGCGCGGTTGTTCCAAGAATCGCGGCCGACGCTG
>JAMASZ010000157.1 GCA_023301585.1 Alphaproteobacteria bacterium
CTTAGCCAGCTTAGTAAACATTGAGCTTGGCCAAAGTGAAAATTAAGCAGCCTCAATTTACCTCATCCCTGGCTTGGCGTCTGTGACACAAACGACAGAAGCCAAGAAGGCCCCGACAATGATAAGCATCTTCATAGTTCTGTATTCTTGGAAGGTTGTCTTGTCTCTGATGACTCTTTTCAGAGTTTCCTCAAATATATAGGATTGAGGGATCGCAGATGCAGTACACATTCTCGGGCAATCCTAGTCAAACCAATTTAATGGATGAAAGATAAGGGTGCAATTTTAGTCCAATTTTGCCAGACTGCTGTTAACTGGGGTATTTTAGGAAGATCCACTTGCAATAAACGAGTGTCCATTACATGTAAAGAGAGTAAAAAGAGGATCGTCTCGTAAGCATCGAGCTAGATGTTGATTTTCCAATACAACATTTTTTCACAGTCTCTCGTTTCCTCAGATTTGAGAGAAAATCAATGTTTCTACTTTTCTTTCCGACAAAAAAATAGTGATGGATTGCCAAGATTTTTAAATGACCCTCAATTCCAAAAAAATGGTCTCCTATCATCCACTTTCAGAGTTTAACTGCAATCAAAGTTCTCCCCCAGAACGTCTTTTGAAAAGAAAGATTCCAACTGTGTTGCTTTATATAGATGATTACATATTATTAAACTCTTCTTTACCGACATCAACTACATGCTCTTTTACGCCAAAATATAGGCATTTAAACAAAAATACATCTTGAGCTTAGCTGGTCCTTGGTTTGGGTAGTACTTGTACCCTTTTAAGGGCATTTTTCAAGCAATGGGAAATAAAGGTTTTATGCAATTTGTGTGTTATCAAACTCCGGGCCAAAAAGGAGCTTTATTGCTTGAAAAATAGGCAAACTCAAAAAAAAAGAAGAAGGGCGATTCATGGCTTCAACTAGATATTAACCAGCTAAACAAGGAGTTTTCATTTGTTACCAAAACTTGATCATTCAAGTCAAACATGACTTGAGAAGAAACGTAGATTTTATATTTTTGCATT
Organism: Alphaproteobacteria bacterium; assembly: GCA_023301585.1. Lineage (GTDB taxonomy): Bacteria > Pseudomonadota > Alphaproteobacteria > Micavibrionales > Micavibrionaceae. The sequence goes on from JAMASZ010000157.1 coordinate 1,027, forward strand.
GTATTGCATCTCTAGGGTCGCCCCTTGATGCCCAAGGGCACCGTGAACAGTTGTTGCCCAGACTCATGACAGGCTCACAACAGACCCCATATTTTTGGTTAAAGAAACAGACCATTTTAACCAAAATTCGGACCCCCAAACAAAGAAATGCCTTTTCTTAACAAAATCACCTTCCATATTGCAATACGTTTGGAAAAAAAGCCCTTTGGTCCCCCTGGGAGGACGAGCAAAGACGCAGTCTTTGCCGAGGACGACCACGCGCGGCCTTAAGCAAAAGCGGGGAGGATGTACCGCTAAAAGCACTCTGGAAAGCCACATATGACCCCCAGTTCTGCCCAGTACCTCTCACCTTTTCGCCCCAGTTTTGTAGCTACAACTAATCAACTACGCCCACAGTCCTGCCGAGCCACCCGGCTCTCATTCTATCCCTGGGATACGACCGTCGCGCCATCTCCACTTTTGCCACGTTTCAGGGTCATTTTTGCCCATCATTTTTTTTCTCTCCAATTATTCCATTTCTCGGACCAGAATTTCGCGCTTGTCAACTTTGCCCTTGGCGACAGACTTGACTTTCCTTCACTTTTCAGTTTGACGACAATTACAGCATATTTCAAGTTGACATTCGGGCCAAATGTTTCTGCGGCAGTTAAATACTTTTTTCAGCTTTTATTTCTACAACTCAAAAGTTTTTAAATAGCAGTTTGACACGCACATTATCACAAGATGATCTTGAAAGTTTAGAGCCATATCCTAGCAACACCAACAGCAGTCTGGGCAATCTTTTTAAACCACCCCCATCTGTTGAGATCCACGTTTCCGCTAGATACCCCATCAATTTCCAAGAGGTAGTGGTCGGCATCAATCTCCTTCATGTTTAGGCCAGTCACTAGGTCAAACTTGTCCTCCATTGCTAACACAAGGTCTTGGAGGGCTTTGGCCTACAAAACACAAAAGGGCAGAAGTTAGTGGAGAAAAAGAACCTGCAGTGATAGTAGAGTCAATATTTACATGGCATAACCTTTTCAATGACAATAAGCTCTCACCCTTGTCACTTTGTCTTCATAGTCCAGTTGGATGCAGCATGTCCCATCCTCGGCTGGTTCCACGCAGAGTGGTCCAGAGAAGCAGAACGATGCATGAGATACAGACTCCAATAATTCACCCTCCTCAAAATCCCTGCTAAAAATGTGGGAGAATCCCTAGACTAATAATGCTGCCATGTATTATGTGTCTTAGCCAGCTTAGTAAACATTGAGCTTGGCCAAAGTGAAAATTAAGCAGCCTCAATTTACCTCATCCCTGGCTTGGCGTCTGTGATGAAAGTCAATTACGTTGTTTACACTTTGTTAACTTTGTTATCTTGACTCTTTGTATCAGGAGGAGCGCAAGCGCAAGCCAATCACAGGAGAGCTTATCTGTCTGTAACTTGTGGCTAGTTGTTCTGACCAATAGTGGCACACTGACTGAGACAATGATGTAACAGCCAATGAGATCTATTGTACCATGATATAAACGAGCGCGC
>JAMASZ010000158.1 GCA_023301585.1 Alphaproteobacteria bacterium
ATAGTCGTCATACAGCAACCGCACCTTTAATGTGCGGGTGCGCTTCATATCCAACAAGCTCAAAATCTTCGATTTTAAAATCAAAGATTGATTTTACATGCGGGTTTAAGTGCATTTCTGGAAGCGCCATTGGCTCGCGTGACATCTGCAATTCTGCCTGCTCCATATGGTTGCTATATAAATGTGCGTCACCAAAGGTATGAACAAAATCGCCAGGCTTCAAGCCACAAACTTGCGCCATCATCATCGTGAGGAGCGCATAAGACGCAATATTAAACGGCACGCCCAAGAAGATATCGGCACTACGTTGATATAGCTGACAAGACAGCTTTCCATCAGCAACATAAAACTGGAAGAAGCAATGACACGGTGGTAACGCCATCTTCGGTATCTCGCCCACGTTCCACGCCGATACAATCAAACGACGACAATCTGGATTGGTTTTAATACGTTCAATCACGTTGGAAATTTGGTCAATCGTGTGACCATCTTGCGCAGGCCAACTGCGCCATTGGTGACCATAAACAGGACCTAAATTGCCCTCTTCATCTGCCCATTCATTCCAAATGCGCACGCCGTTATCGGTGAGGTATTTTGTGTTCGTATCACCGTCCAAAAACCATAAAAGCTCATGGATAATCGATTTCAGGTGACATTTCTTTGTTGTAATAAGAGGGAAGCCTTCTTGCAGGTTAAAACGCATCTGATGCCCGAAAACACTCGTCGTTCCCGTACCTGTGCGGTCTTCTTTTTTCGTACCATTTTCTTTCACATGGCGCATCATATCCAAATATTGCTTCATTATACTCTCCCTTTTCGCGATTCTGAGAGCTATTATAGAAGAAGAAAAAGACAAAACAGAGTCATTGCGCAAAATTTATGCACAATCAGGAATTATTCATGATCAGGCTGTAACGTACCATTAATTACCAAGCTTTCAACGCTGGCTCCACCAAAGTCAGTATAAATCAGCGCAGCACGACCATATGTACCACCAACATCACCGTCAACATTTAGACGTAGATCTGTCTGCCCGCCGCCCAAATCAAGCACACGAACAAAATCATTAATGTCATCAACGCCTTTCTCATAACCACGAAGGATATGCGTTATATCTATAACATCTTCCCCCAAAGAAAAATTATAAAAGCGTTCTGCATTAGCATCGAAAATATTTAACTCAAATACATCTATTCCCGCACCACCATAAAATCTATCAGCCCCCTCACCACCAGACAAATAGTCTTGACCAGCTCCAGCACTCAAAATATCGTTACCTTCCCCACCTAGTAGCTCATCATCACCATTGCCACCATATAAACGATCGTTACCAATACCGCCTAAAAGATAATCGTCATCATTACCGCCATAAAGAGCGTCAAATCCATCACCACCCTCTAAGATATCATTACCATTGTCACCATAAAGCTTATCGTTTCCATCATCACCGAACAATGTGTCATCACCATCACCACCACGCATAAAGTCGTTACCATTACCACCGTTTAAAACGTCAACGCCCGCATCACCATAAAGTTGGTCGTTACCATCATCACCATTTAGCGCATCATCATCCTCACCACCGCGCAAGACATCGTTTTCGGTACCACCATTTAATGTGTCATTCCCTGCATCACCAAATAAGCGGTCAGCTTGCGCTCCGCCACTTAAGGTATCGTCACCATCACCACCTTCTAAGCGATCAAATCCTGTTCCTCCATGAAGCGCATCGCTACCAGCACCTCCACGAATATGGTCATTTCCAACTTCGCCAGAAATCGTATCGTTGTCATTACCACCTTCAGCGTAATCGTTACCCGCACCAAGCGCGATAACATCATTCCCCTCTTCACCATAAACGCGGTCATTACCTTGCGCGTTAAAGTCTGCTTGGTCATTACCTGTTCCTAAATAAACGGTAGAGAACATATTTGCTATCGCACCACCAACAGTTAAAACATCATCGCCCGCTCCCGTATCAATTACCCATGCATCAACATCATTCGGGTCTGCTGTGACTAATTCTGTCGCCGTTATTGTAACCGTGTCATCGCCTGCACCTAAATCAACCTGACCACGCATAACATGTTGTAATACAATACTTGAATTTGATGTTGCACTGCGCTGATCAACACTCACAACCCTAAAGCGTGATAGCTCAATCGACGCCAAAGCATCGTTTCTTAAAATAACCGAGTCTATTGCTTCACTACCTGGATTTAAAACATTCGCTTCTAAACTTGTAGAGGTTCTAGCCACCGCCAAAACATTACTTGTGCTTGCGCCACCTAAATCTTGTTCGGTGTAAATAAAATTGCCTGCAACATCATTAATTAAATGATGTGTGCCATGGTCTAAACCCAACGTTAGTTTCGTACTATTAAACGCACCTTGACCGCCGCCATTTGCAACGTAGGTATCTAATTCTGCGCGGGTATAAGATGTTCCATCGAAAATAAAGTTTTCAATGCTCAACAGCATGTCAGAAAATGATTGAACAGTATGCGTCAATGCGACTGTTGCACCGTCAACCAAATCAATTAAAAAATCTGCAATGTCATAGCTGTAAGAAACCGTATCATCACCGGCTCCACCATCCAGCGTATCATCACCGATGGAGCCGTAAATTGTGTCATCACCACGTCCAGCGCGGATATCATTATCTTCGTAATTCCCAGTCACCGCGTCATTGCCATCACCAGTAAAGACGTTTTCAATCACCGTGTTCTGATCAATAATAAATATTGTACCCGCAATCGTTCCTGATAACTGATCCAAATTAATTGTCGTGTCTGTCGTTACCGCAGCAGCATTAATTGTATCAACACCATCAGCGTCAGTTAAAATTGTGCGCGCACCAGTCGACCCTGCATATTCATCCGTATAAAAATAAACATCGTCAATATCTTGCGCCGAACCTAAGAAACTAACAGACCAATTATTTAATGTTCCTGCATTACCAGCTGTTTCATCTTCGATTGTTAACGTCCAATCGCCAACACTACTCTCACCCCAATGCGCAGTGGAACTAAATTCAAAATTAACCCCAGTGTAAACACCAAATGTCGTCACGTAAGAACCATTTTGAACATGGTACATCAACACGCTATCTGTGCCATCTGGTGATGTCAGCGTTACAACCAAATCACCTGCTTTTGCATGGTCTATATCTAAATCAATTAAGATATGTTCAATCGAAACATCTTGGTTCACCGTAATTGTTGACGTCACCGTACCCATAGATGGAATCGCCAATGCAGGTGACGCACTTACAGGCGGGATAACTGACATATTCGTATAAGTTTGCTGGTTAATCCATGTTTCAGCTAAACGGACTGCCGCCAGCGCGTCCACATTCCCATAGCCGTAATCATGGCTGAAATGCATGCCACCGCCATTCCAATTATCCGCACCATTGAACTGCCAACCTTCGCCAGCCCAGCCTGTGCCACCCGCGTCAACTTGACGAGATGACAGTGCTAAAATTTCTTGAACATCGCGGTAGGCTAATTCGGAATTAGCTTCCAGCATTAATGAAATAACACCTGACACAGCAGGAGCAGAAAATGATGTACCGCTTATAACTGAAATCCCACCATTATCAGTGGCGTTTGTTACACGGATACTATCACCAGGCGCTGTTACTAAAAGGTTAGAACCCGCTTCACTAAAGTAAGCAAATTCACCGTCTTGTGCTAAGGCACCAACAGTAATTGTATAAGGAGAATTTTGGTAATTTTTGTAATTAGCACTCTGCCCTTGGACACGGCTATTACCCGCAGAAAAAACAATGTTTAGCCCTAAGCCATCACGACCATTTTCAACGGCATTTTCAAACGAGTCTAATGCTTCGCTTGTATCCGTTCCCGTAAAGTTTATTTTTCTGTTATCACCAAAGGCAACTGTTGTGCCCCAACTATTATTCATTATGTCTGCACCTTGCGCGACAGAATGATTTACACCATCAATAATTTGGTCAACAGAACCCTGTCCATTAAATCCACGTTGAATACCAATTATTTCACTATCAAACGCAACACCAACGCCATCAACACCATTGTCGTCCGATGCAATAACCATCGATACATGCGTTCCATGTTTATTCGATGTTGTGTAATACGCATCATTATCATTGTTTACAGTATCCAAATCTTTTGACTGGTCGTAATTAACTGCTAGCTCGCTATGCGTGTAATTAAACCCATCATCCATAACTGCAACGATAACACCGTCACCCGTGTAGTCTTCCCACACAGGAATAGTATTAAGACCATATTGCCCTAAGTGATGCCATTGTTCAGAACCACCAGAAACTGCCCATGGGTCATTTGGTACAGCTTGTGTTTGCGTAATAACAATAACAGGAAGGCTAGAATTTTGGGTGTTTTGTGCGCTAGAAAACGCGCTTTGGGTCAATAGTTGCGTGAATATGCCAGCATTAGAGCCAGACACAGACGGATCAGCAAGAGCCGTATTAACGCGCTCTTCTTCTATCATACTGATATCGTTTATAATTTCTTTATTTTCTATGTACATTTAGACCCTAAATTTCCCTACTATTATAATAACAAAATTTGGTTACAAAATCTTTAATTTTCTATGATGTATTTAGGCGCACCCATCAGCATGCTCGAAGCCATAGAAGTCTTTATTAATATTGACAAAATAGGAATAAATTCATATAATCACGACCTATATCACCCCTATTGTTAAAAAAATATTTACGTTATGTATAACACTGTCGTTTCGCTCACTCACAAAATGTTGGAACGAACTGAGTAACTCGGATTACCCTTACAGTTCAATAAGTTACAAGCACCTAAAACAGCGTGAATTTCAGACGTACATAACAGATAGACAAAATGAGAGTGCTTAATTTCGTTGTATTCTGCGTACCACTTCCCTATAATAAGGGTGCTGGCTTGCCAGTTATGACGCTAAACGTTATTGCGGAATAAGCGTTGTGGACCCGGGGGCAGTACCCGGCAGCTCCACCATTTTAGCCCTCGTTCGCGAAGGCTAATATAATGGGGCTGAAACAGGATCGACACGCGTAGTAAAGGTGATGGACGGCGTTCGGTATAGTATCCGCCGATATCGGGCTATTTTTGACAGTTGCAAATGACAACTCTCAGTTCGTAGCAGCTAACGACAACTCTGTTGTAGTTGGTGACGAAGCAATCGCCGCCTAGTTTTAGGTCGCGGTAGCTAAGCTACATAATTCCTAAGCCGTTTAACTGGCTTGGGTGGGGCTTGGGTCAGAGCCTAGCAACAGAGTCTGGCCCATTTTATTACCACGCATTTCATCGACGCTTTTCAAATGCTCAAAAGCATCTATACTTCTGCCCATGATTACAAAGTGCCTCTTCTCTGGACTATGGATTGTTGCATTTATATGCAGTCTCTTCTTCGTCAACGCATGGCAGTTGGAGCTATTTGGTGCGTCGATTTTGACGTTATTTATTTGGGCAGCGATGACTCTAAGCACGCACGCAAAGACACAATGGGCGTTCCCTAAGTTATGGACGCTGCGGTTTTTAGGGGCGTTTTGGCTCCTATCCTTCCTAAGCATTTTGCACTCTGACATTGTAAACATAAGCCTTATGGCGTTTTGCTTTTTCAGCGCACTGCCTTTAAGCGTCTTTGTCTTTCTAATGCAAAGCGAAGCGAACCCAGAGAGCTTTAAGCAAAGCGCTCAAACTATCAGCTATATACTGGCACTCATTCTTGGCGGTCTTGGTTTATGGGCGATGGCGCAGTTCTTCTTCCTTCAGGAATATTTCGGACAGCGCGCCCACCACCCTCTTGCTAACCCAAACTCACTCGCCGCACTTTTGTGCTTAGGACTGTTCCCGGCGCTTGGTTGGTTATTACATAGCAAAACCAAGAAACCAAAAGCACTTTCTACATTGCTGTGCATTCTATTATTCGGCGGCATTGCCTCAACCGCTAGCCGTGGCATTTTCTTCGCATTCATCGCGTTCTTACCTATCTTCGGATTTTTGATGCGCGCTCAACTGAAGCCAAATCTAAATTGGCTCCTTGCCCTATTCGTTGGGTTTACGCTTTTGTTTTTAGCAACCAGCTACAACCAAGAAGGCAGCAACGTCCTTGCCTCACGTGTATTAGACACCATTGCCCTTAATGACAAAGACATCTCCAACAACCGTTTCAACATATGGTCTGGCGCATGGAATGTCGTCAAAGAACACTGGTTAATCGGAACAGGTTTTGGCACATTCTTCCTCTACTACCCAGAGTTCAAATTACCAACCGACCCATTCACAGCCTTCTACGCTCATAACGACCCTATGCAGTACTGGGCAGAGCTGGGAATTGCAGGATTTATCCTGTTCTACCTATTCGTATTTAGCATCGTAATAACCGCGCTTAAAACGCTAAGCTTAAAAAATCTAACGACGCAACATCGTACAATCATAACAGCGTGCAGTTGCTCAATCGGCGCTATTATTTTACACACGCATATCAGTTTCAACTTTTACAACCTCTCGATTTTATTCGTCCTAGGGTTTTTATTAAGTGTCTTGTTATGGACCTGCAAACAATACACGCCCACTATTGGAGTTAAGTATATTAACTTTCCTAACACAATGAACAACACACCACGCGTTGCGTTAACGTTCATTCCATTTCTATTCATAGGCTTCATTTTCCTAGCCTTTGTTACCAGCGAGCATTATACAAACAAAGCGCGTGACAACATGTTAGCTGGTAATTTAGAAGGCTTTGCAGATGACATCATGCGCGCAAACAAAACCAGCTTCCAAGGCAATTACCGCTCTTACCTACTCGCCGCGAATGTACCACTAAGCTTATTAGAAGAAGGGCAAGGCAAGTTTTCTGAAGATCAGAGGAAAGAGATATACGACCAAACGATATTCTATTTAAACCAATCTAAGAATTTAAATCCCCGCTCCTCGGCATCTTTTTATTATCTTGGCAAAATTCAAAAATTTGTACCCGCTTCTTTCGCATCGAAGGAAACGAAAACGCCAGAAACCTATTTTAAACAAGCTCTAAAATTAGACCCAAAACATATAGGTGCGCGTATTGAGTTAGCCAAACTATATGCTCAGAATGGAGATAAAGGTTCAGAACTAAAGACCCTAGAAGGTGGGCTTCAATATTATTACAATACATCTTACGCTATTGAGTATTACCAATACCTAAGCCGATTATACCTAGAATCAGGCGATGTCGTAAAAACCCAAAGCATGTTGGGTAAAGTGCATACATTGAAAAAGAGAATTTCACGCCAAGAAGCGCGCAAAGAGCTGCCCCAACTATGGCAAAAGTAATTTATGCTGATATTTCAATGGTTTTCCACAGCGTAATAGTGACAAAAGCCCTTTAATATAGATTTCATAAAATAAATATGCGATTCCTTAATCATTCGAAGCAATCATTCGGTTGCTCAAAAAAGGAAATTTCTTGATTTTTAATCAAAATATTGCGATTTATAGATATGAGTGACGACGAAGAAAATGTACTACGCTACGACAAGATGGTTGAATTCGCCCTTCGCGGTGTAGTCCGCCAAGCTGTTGAAGAAGTTATGGCTGATGGTCTTCCAGAGGAACACCATTTTTACATCACATTCATTACAGATTATCCAGGGGTGAACATCCCAAGCTATTTACGTGATCGCTACCCAGGTGAAATGACAATTGTTTTACAATTCCAATTCTATGACTTGGATGTTGATGATGAACGTATGGTTGTAACATTATCGTTTAATAATGTTCCTGAGCGTTTAGAAATTCCACTTGCTGCCATTACAATCTTTGCAGACCCATCAGTTAACTTTGCCCTACAGTTCCAACCAATTGGTGAAGACTTAGAGCCTGATGATTTTGAGCCGACTGATCCATCAGATAAGCCAACAAAAGACAAAGATGAAAAAGGCGACGATGAGAAAAAAGGTGAAGTTGTTTCCCTTGACCAGTTCCGTAAGAAATAACCCTTACGTTTAATGTCTAACGCAAATCACAATTTATGGCGTGACGACCTTGATTTAGAACAAGGTCCGCACAAGGTTTTAATCATCCGTGACAAGCTAATCGACAGCGCGCGCGAAGACCGCCCTGTAAAGCTCAAACTATACTACCCCGCTGATGACAACCTAACCAACCTACCCGTTATTTTTTGGTCGCATGGCTTGGGTGGCGGTGTTGATGGCGCTTCGTTCCTATCGCGTTTCCTTGCTAGCTATGGCTTTATTGTCATTCATCTACAGCATTTAGGAACTGACACGTCGCTATGGGAAGGCAAAGAAGGGCATCCGTGGGATATCATTCGTGACACTCATATAAGTCGCGATGTGACATTGAATAGATATAAGGACGTGCCGTTTGTTTTAGATAACTTATCAAATTGGGTTAAAGCACAGGACGTTATTAAAGATAAAATAGATATTACCAACCTTGGCATGTCCGGTCATTCATTTGGTGCGTTAACGACCCAAGTAATGGCGGGCATGACATTTCCTAATAGTGATAATCAGCTTCAATCCTTTAAAGAAGACAGATTTAAAGCGGGAATTTTATATAGCCCCGGCTCCATTGAGCATTTAGGTGATTTTTCGCCTGATGAGGTGTACCCGACAATTGATATTCCATTACTTCATATGACAGGCACTGATGATGGCTCACCGATATCTGATTTAGGATATGAGATACGCTTGGAAGCTTATAAAAATACGCATCTAGCGGATAAGTATATTGTTATCACGGAAGATGGAGACCACATGGTCTATAACGGCTCTCGCGGTAAGTTAAAAGAAAATCCAAAACGTGACATTCACGAAGAAATTGTCAAAGTAGCGGCACTAGCCTTTTGGGAAGCCACGTTAAAGAATGATACGCGCGCGAAAGATTGGCTAGACAGTGGGGCTATTTCAACTTACTTAAAAGAGGAAGCAAGTTTTGAAAGCGATATAAAATGACCAATGCCATAGAGATTAAAAACTTAAATAAAACTTATGC
>JAMASZ010000159.1 GCA_023301585.1 Alphaproteobacteria bacterium
AGAGGCAACAGAGACGGCGGAAGCAGAGGAAGAGCTTCCCCCATCCTACGAAACAGCGGTAGCCGAAGCAGCAGCCGAGGCTGAAGCTTGGGAGGAACCGATCGTTGAGCCAGAGCCGACGAAGCCCGGACCTCAATCTCCCTTGGGAGCCGGAGGATTCGGCGACGGTGACTGGAGCCCCGCACGTTCGGACGTCACGGTGGTGAGAGCGGGATCGAACCGCTCAAGTGCTGCCCGCACTCCCCCAGAGGAGACCGAAGAGGACATCCTCGCTGAGGAACTCTCCAAATTGCTGATTTCAGACGCAAGAGAGCCCAGCAAACTCGAGTTGCCGCTCTCCCCAAACTTGCTGAAGACAATCAGCAGCCCAGGAGCGCAGGCTTACGTGCTAAACAGACTCAGGCAGGGTCCTAGGCCCGAGTCTCCGCTCACCGTCCCTCCTCTGCCCAAGCTGCAGAGGATCGAGATCGACAACAACGGCAACAACGAAAGCGACAACCCTTCTGAAGAAGAAGGAGCAAGCGCTTTCGCCGCAGCAGCAGAGGACACGAGCAGTCCGGACTGTATGCGAGACTCCGACTCGTCTTCGAGCCCTGAGAGTGAGGAAGTTGCCTACAGAAGAGCAGTCGTCGCCACCACCCTACGGGCGGTCGACTGCACAACTCCTGCTTTCTGGGACAACGCACCCGAGTGGGTCAAGAAGTACTACTGCAGAAACCCGAAGAAGCCGACGCTCAAGGGTTGGGGTTGGTTTTGCCTGGGCGCTGCCCCTCTCAATCACCCTGATCTCTGCAAGACGGAGCACACCGGCCCTGACGGGACAAAGGAGTACTGTGCTTCGCAACGACAGGACCTGTCAGTCCTCCCCCGCAATTTCCGCTCCGAAGGTCGCCACTGGCCAGAGGGCAGTCAAATTCCGGGACTCAAAGAGGACGAGGTGCATGTCCTCGCCAACTTGGAGGTGAAAAGCCACCAGCTGCTCCCGTACTATCGGAGGCGTAATTACTACGACCTCCTCCATCGGGATTCCGGAGTTCAAATACAACGGAGGCTAAACGAGGCCGCAGCGGCCAGGGCCGAGAGGAGGCAGGGCTTCCATCGCCCAGCCTAGAAAGACAAGCTGGCACATTTGCCAAGAGAACGCTACGGCAGTGATCCAGTGTACGGAAGCAACCGACCGACCAGTGATCCGGCAATCGGCGAGTCTCTCTTGGCGGAGCACCACATGGAGCTCCTTAAGGCAGAGTTGAGGAAATTGGTGAGCCGCTCTGTCTCGCCACATCCTGCGATCAAGAAGCCAGCGGACGTTTTGAACGATTGGCAGCTTGCTCTTGTCGATCAATTCTACTTTAACAGACAGAACATTGACTCTCTGCATCGGGCGCGAGGACGCTACGGAGCACGAATCACAGCAGGCCACGCCCGACTGGTAGTGTTTAATTCCAGAGTGCTAGGCGGAGACCAGCTCAGTGAACAAGAGATCCAGACATTTAAGGACCTCAGAGAAGAAATAGTTGCGGCCGGAGAGCATCTAGACCTCTTTTGCAAAGTCTATGAGAGCTATTTCCGGCAAGGAGAGGGAAAAGGACAGGTCATCGAGCAAGCTCTGACCCAGAACCGAGAGTATTTCGAGAGACACTATCAAGACAGATTTGCCGAAGCTCTCGGCTTTGCCGTTCCCACTCCAGCAGCAGAAGACGCTGGCGAAGGAGACAGAGACTCTGTCGCCTCCAGCGTGTCCAGCCTCGCCGACTACCCAAACTTGCCGGGTCCGTCGGCGCAAGGCTCTCCGTTGAGAAACCCTAATCAGTTTAGGCCTGTCCAGCATACGCCACCAGCCCAGACGGCGGCGGCGACAGCAGGAAGCGGCCAGACTGAGAGCAGGTCGGAGACACCCGCTGAGATCGAGCTACTGCAGCGTCTCAACGACTTGAGAGACGCCGAGCATCAAGCAGCGACCGGCGAGATGTCGACGACACTGACCGTGCCGACTACGGTCGTCACCACGAGCCCGGCGGAGACGCCGCTGGTCATGACTGGACCCGCCACCACGGCGTCGGTCGTCACGACAGCGGCCACGACCATGGCCGATGGTGCATCCGGCACCACATCGACAGCAGGCAACACGACGACGACGGCTACGCGTGGAGCGGCAGGAGGCAACATGAGCACTCTGCTCGACAACCCCTACGTCACCCTCCAGCCGCCGTCCAGCGGCCTCTACGGCAGCGGCGGAACCTGGACGATGCCCGATCAGGCGACGACGGGACAGACGGGCTTCACGTCCGCGTTCCTCAATCCGATGGGGCAACCCGCCTTCCCCAGCTCCACCGTTCCTCAGGTTGCAGGTCAGTTACCCAGCATTAGTCGATTCGGTGACCCAAATAACTTCATTATGCTTTCCCCGTCGCTATACTCGGGCGTCAATCACTTGCCCGTGGGAGCGCTGATGGGAATAGATAAAGTCACGGGGAACTCCACTGTGTTTGTCCCCCAAACGGCGTCCTCAGAGACGCCAGCCTCGGCCTGGGAGTCGTCAGCGTCGCGTTTGCGACAGCAGGCGATGGCTCCCTTGGATGAGGATGATCCCTTACTCTATCTCACTCCTGAGAGAGAGTGGGACGCATGGCTGCTCCTAAACAGGAACGCTAGCCGGCAGCAGAGGCGTGACAAGGCTGCTCAGATTGCCCAAAAGCACGACCGCCATCACTCTGCCCACAGCAGTCAGCAACAGCC
>JAMASZ010000160.1 GCA_023301585.1 Alphaproteobacteria bacterium
TTTCTGAGATATCCCAATCGGAATACATAGAAATGTTGGCGCCAGCAGCCTCTAGAAAATTCATTTGTCTGATTGATTTAGCTGTGGCAGATTCTTTAGGACCTTTACCTTTATCTATTATTATTAAATTAGATGTGTCTAGCTCATTAACAATGATTTGGGCAATGGATGCTCCGTTATTACTGAGGTTGTTTACTTCGCTTTGAAAGGTGTATTGAATGCGAGGGTCTGAAATGCGTGCAAATCTACCCCACGTGAGTGAACCAGTTTCATCGCCATAGCACTCAGCTAATGCCGCACCAAATGCATTAAACCTTATTAAGTCATCAAGTGTTTCGGCAAGACTCAATAATTCATTTGAAGGGACAGGTAAATATTTCTGGTTAGCTAGGTTCATGTTTATCCTGAGCTTCTTGTTGGTCTTTGGGTATAATGATTGCTTGATCCCACATGACATCAAATTGCTTTTTATAAGCACCTGCAATTTTGGGATTGTCTATAATTGATATGGATACGTTGTCTGGTTCAAAAAGAATAATAGCTAGCTTGTTACCGTAAACGTAAAAAGGGATTTCAGAAAAACGATCTTTAGGTGTCCATTTGTAATCTGCATATTCAGGAACAGTAAAGTGACGATCACCTTCTTTGACTAATATACGAATGCTAAAATCTTGTTCGTTTGATAAATCAAGCATTCTGTTTTTTTGGATTTCCCATCTGTCTCCAAGCCATTTATCAAATTCACGTTCATCTACGTTGCTAACAAGAATTTCTCCGCCAGATTCTTTAACTGTTTCGTATACATCATCATAAAATTTCCAATAACCTTCTTGGCCTTCTAACGTTCTTAGTACGGTTGAACGTCTTCTAACGCCATCACTAACGCCAAACTCAATACCGTTTACCTCTAGTGTGGTTTTAATTTTTTTTAATGTGACGAGTTTAGCATCGCCACCTTTTTCAATGTTACGAAGGGTAGGAAGGGATACTTCAATAGCATCGGCTAGGTCTTGTTGTGACCAATCTATAAGGGCGCGAGCGGCTTTTATCTGGTGAGAGCTAATCATTTGTCTATTTTCTTTCTAAAATGGTAAATAATTAGCTGATAAAGGCTAATATTTGTCATTATACAAAAATAATTTTCTAAATCAACATATTTTTAACTAATCGTTAACTATTTGAGCGTAAAACACTCGAATAAGTTAATTATGTTAAACGAATTGAGTGGGAAAAAGACAATGAGTAATACTGAGAATGTAAATACAGAAGTTGAATATGAAACATTATATATGGAGCTAGAGGGGCGCTATGGTGCAGCTTTGGCACAAGATATCGTGGATCAGGTTAAAAAGGCTGATATGCAAGATAATAAGAACGAAACAACAGATTATATGCCTTTAAAGGCTCTATCTGAGGCTTTAGAGATTTTTAGAGCTGAAACGAAGACAAATCTTAAAAAGCTTAAGTTTATTAAAGCAGCAGCGAATAACGCCAATGATGAGGTAGCGAACCTTGAAGAGCTACGTTTAGAAAAAGAGCTAGAGTGTTTACTGGCTTGTTACTGGCAGACACAAAAAAGCTTCTACACATTATATAATAGATTTATGGCGGCTTATTTTACAGCACCTGCCCAAGATTATAAAAAGATGAAACATAAACAAGAAACAAATATGGCTGCGTAATAAGTCATAAATATAAGAAACTATAAAAGAGGGTGGGACCAATGAATAGTATTAATAGAAATAACGAAGAACAATTTTATTAGGATATGGGGTTTCGTTTGAAACAAATCCGACAACTTAGAAAAATATCACAAGGTGAATTGGCATTAGCGTTAGGTGTTGTAACACAAACGATACAGAAGTATGAAAGTGGTGAGGTGAAGATACAGCCAGAAACCATTCAGCGTTGTGCGGAAGTGTTTAAAATATCGATTGGATATTTTTATGGTGAGGAAGCCAGTACGAAACAATTTAGCCGCGCTAGTTTAATGATAGCATCAGAAATCATGACACTACCAAACGATAAGCTCAGAAAAGGCGTGTTTAATTTGGTGCGTACCATCAATCAAGAATGGGTAGAGGATTAATAAATATCCCGTCATACGGGTATTTCAAAGTTAATATTCCCGTCAAATATCCCGTGTCACGGGATATTGAGAGTAAAAAATCCCGTATTACGGGCATAATGGGTTTAAATCACTTTTTTTATTGACGGATTTTGTTGGTACGTTCCATGCTTTGGGTATGGACAAGATAAATACCAGAATTAATAGAACACAAAATTCATTAAGTACGTTTCTTTTGTATGGATTGAATGGAAGAGGAGGGCGTGCCTGTAATTCCCCCCACAGGTATTGCCTTTCTCTTCCGTTTATTTCAAAGCCAGTTTGACTCACTTAATAAGATAGGGTTTGATAATAACTCTCTAAATCATAAATGGAAAAGATATATCTTATGAAAAAACTATTAATCATTTTGGGTCTATTGGTAATAAGTGGTGCAGCAGTGGCGGTTGCTATGAGCGGTACTAGTGAAGAAGGCAGCAAAAATAAAGCATATGGCTGGCATTATAAGATGACGGTGGAGGTTGGTACGCCTGAGGGGGTAAAAACTGGTTCTGCGGTACGACAGATGGGAAATGGTTTGGTTGGTTCACCATTATCACAAGCTGGTAATCCTACGGATGTGCGTGGAGAGGCGGTTGTTGTGGATTTGGGCGAGCGTGGTGTTTTGTTTGCGCTTATCTCTCACAAATCAGATTTTGAATTTTATGACACGTTTCCTGAGCCAAATGGCAAGGGCGGTGCAACGCCAGAGGCTGTGAAATATTATGATGCCCTGCCTATAGGTACGAAGGGCGTTTTAAATCCTGGTATGCCTGGGGGTTCACCTAAGCTGGTGACGTTTACTGATATGGATGACCCCAAGTCCGTGATATTGATACAAGAATGGGAACGTACTAAAGGGCAACCGCTAGGTCAACAATGGGTATTGCAATCTGACCGCATGGAAGAGTTGTTTGGTGAAGGTGTGAGGCTGAAACAAATTACACTGGAGATTACAGATGAACCTGTGACTTGGAGAGGGGTTGATGATTATTTACCATGGTTAAAAAGCATAAAAGCCAATATTGATGGTACGCGCGTGACAACCTCAAATGAGCTTTATAATAAAATACATTTAGGGAATTTTATAAGAGGAGATAAAAAATGACTTTAAAGGCAGACCTTTTTAAAGCAATTTTGTCTATGGACTCATATCATCGTGGTTATGATCAAGGTATAGAAAAACTTTCAGATAACATAGGCACAAAAATCGGCAATGCTGCTATAAGTGTTACAAATTCGACAAATGAAGCACAAGATAATCACCAAGTATCAAATTGGCGTTGGCACATTGATGAAGTTTTTGTAAAAATAAATGGAGAGTTACATTATTTATGGCGTGCCGTTGATCAAGAAGGAACGATTTTAGATTG
>JAMASZ010000161.1 GCA_023301585.1 Alphaproteobacteria bacterium
TAGTAGCGGTCGCTTTCTGCCCCTGAGAAGATGGGGGCGTTTCCTTGGTCATGTCTTTTCAGGTAAAGGTTATTAATGATCCCAGTTAGGTCAGCCAGTCCAATGCTTGATCTACTTAGGTGTTTCATGTCACCTGCAGAAAGGATATCAGTGCAGCGCTTCAATGCTAAATTTGCCATCATAATGATCTCGTCTGCTTTTACGATTGCTGAAAAAATAGCCGCCATTTTAACGTTCGCCTTCTCGGCTGCCAATAATCTATACGAGTTCATTTTGATGGCCTGTTCTGCTTTCCGTATTTCGGTCTCATGGGTTTGCAAGCTGCTGATAATATCCTTTTGGCCCTTGCTCGTGGACTCCATAATTTGTAAAAGAGACTGGCTGTCTAACTGCAACATTCGAATTTTTTCTAGCACCTTTCTATGGTCTCTAGCTGATGGTACTCCTGTGCATGTCGAAAGAAACGAACCCAAAAACTCCAAAGCCCTTTTCTCTCTGGTTTCATTCTCTCTGAAAAAACTGTCAATATTTGCTACTTGATCCAGTAACATTTCATTTTTTGCGTTCAGTATACCTGCAAGGAATTTGTTGAGCGGGTCATCGTGATTATTCTTGCCTAAGTTGTTATTTGTTGTCCTCAGGACCATATTGCGAATGCTCTTGATCTCCAGCGAGAGATCACTGAGCTGTTTTCTTACCGGAGAAATCTTTGTGTGAATGACAACCGTGTCAAAATCTGTCTGTAGTATAATGGGAGCTCCCTCATAGCTGTGATCCAGCGTGGACGAGAGAGGAATCGAGAGGAGGAGGAAGAGTAGAGACCACATGGTTAGTTTTTAGCAACAGCCCTAGGGAGTTGCTGTCGTCTGATGATTGGCCTCGGGCCTGTAATACAGAATAAAGGAATGACACAATTAGTTAAGAATATAATATTACGGCTGGAAGTCCCTGTATCTGTCTATGTTCTCTTAAATAACTGCTGGAAGGGGTTAGGTGTAGTGTTAGTTTTACCGGCATTGGCGCCAATATCCATGGGTTCCTCCCTCAGTAGGGCCTCTTCTCTGTCTCTCCTCCTCCTCTCCGCGTCCGCTTTATTTTGTCGCTGTATTTCTGCCTTGGCTGTGTCAAGTAGTACGTCAGGTATTTTCTTGTAGTTGGTCTCGTTCCGTTGTCTAATGACAATTGTGGGCATGATGTCTCCTCTCGCAATCAAAACCCTGGTTTTGAGGTCTGGGTCACTTCGACGCACTTCCGTTGCTACTCGGCTTAAGTACTTAAAGCCATTCATCGCATAATTGGGAATTTCATTGGAGATTGGGTAAATGATCTTCACCCTGTCTTGAATCATTTTTTCCATCACCGAAAAAATCATTATCTTGTCCCCTAGGCAACTTAGTTCCACCCTCAATGCGGGCGGCTCCTGCCTCCTGTCCCCCCTTGCTGCTGGGAGCCTCCTGATATAGTTGACTCTGATATTGTTGAGGCGTAGATGTCGTGTGACCTTTTCGAAGGCCCTGAGCGTGTCCGGGTATGTCTCTGGTCTGACATCTTGTCGAACGTTCCTCACTATTATCGAGGTTTGGGATCGGTCGAGCTGCATTCTTTGACTTGTTGTCAGGTTGGTCCTGCTTCTCCTCTCGTTTGCGTCCACGGTCTTCTCCATGTTTCTGACAATCTTCTCGAGTTTTTCCCTTTCTTCTGTCTCTTTAGTCATTTGTTCCGAAATTGTATCATTTGTCCTCGCAATTAGATCCATCCCTGATACCAGGCTCTGGATCTCCCCTTCTTGTTGAGCCTGGGCCGTGAAGACAAATGACTGCTGAGCAGCCATTGAGTCCACGACCCCGGTTAAAGTAGTTGCCATTTCCTTCATCTCTTTTGTTTTGCTCCCTGCGAGGGCCGTGAAGCTGGCCCTCCAGGACCTAGTCTTCTCAAGGAGGTCATTCCTTGCCTCTTCTGGTGTTTTAAAGGTTTGTGGCATCATTGGAGTAAGTATTTGTTTATGTTGATAGCACAATTAATTCACACTTATTCTAGTTGTTGCTAGGCTGCTTTCTATTTACGTTCTGACATCCCAACCTGCGCTTTAGCCCTCTGTTTGTCAGCTGTATACTAGTGTATCAGCTGTTCATTCTCTCTTCTTCTTCTCTCTTGCCTCATCGCGAGGCTAGCTTCATAGTATAGACCCCTACATCACCTAGATTACATAGATGTTACATTTTTGCACCGACCTACCTTCCTTCTTTTCCTTTTTTGTCTATTCTTGGTTGGATCCAGGTCCTCGTTCTTGGTTAGTTGTCGCGTTTCGCCACCCTCTGCTGTCCAGAGGATAGAAGGTGCTGTGGCCCGTCTGTGCTTTCTCCTCTCTGTGTGGCTGTGCTGTGTAGTAGAGCTGAATCCAGCAGCTGCGAAGTGTGCTGCCGCTGTCTCCCCCCTTGCTGCTGTGTAGTCGTGCTGTATGCCCAGTCGTAGTGTTGTTTGTTTGGTTGAACGCTGAACGCTCGCCCGCTCTCACTCTCCTTTGAATTGATCGATGTGTGAAGAGGTCACTTCTGTTTTTTTCGATGAGATTTTGAAGCCTGCTTTTTCAATGTATAGGCATGAGTAGACCGCTGACGCTAAGTCTTTTTCTTCCTTTTTTTCGTTCTTTTATTTTTGCTCTTTATATGCTTCGTACATATAGAACGCGGAGAGAGACGTCTGCCTCTGACCGAGTAAAATATGCAACTGAGTAAAATATGCAACTGAGTAAAATATGCAACTGAGTAAAATATGCAACTGAGTAAAATATGCAACTGAGTAAAATATGCA
>JAMASZ010000162.1 GCA_023301585.1 Alphaproteobacteria bacterium
CTAGCGAGAGTTTTATTTGAAGTAATTTCAGGTATATTTCTGGTAAATTCTATGTGATTTGAAACAATTTCTGGTGCGTGTGTGTGTGTGTGTGATCAGGTTATATTTCAAGTCATTCATATAGTTATAATAGTCCATATAACCAGTAGATGCCTAAGTGGATATTTGAAAATATAAAATTTCTTCCCTCTTGTTGGTGGCACTAAGACTGAAGTGTTTTGTATAAAATATAAAATATATAAGAACAAAAATATAAATTTAATAAATTTAAGTCTTTGACGGGAAGCGTCATCAGATGCGGGTCCACTAGATAGGAGCCGTTGTCGCTAGTTTCTTTGCAATTACTTTGGCTGTAAGCAGTGTGGGTGCTGCTCGCAGTTCGGGCGACGAGTTCCAGATTGCAATCGCTGAAGCAATCAACGGTGCAGTGTTCCCTGGTGGGGTTGGCCTAAGCAGATTATTTGCCCTTAGTCTGGTGCTGGCTGGCATATTGTCACTAAAGACCTCCGTATGAAGGACATTAACAGGGCAGCTCGCCTTCCATGCAACAGTACCTGCCGCTTGCATTAGAAGGCCGTTCACTGATGTGATCTCTGCTTTCTTTAGTAGGACCGGTATGGGGATCCTGTCAATCCTCTTTGACCTCGTCAAGATACAGGCCATGTCGTTTTGGAGCACTTGTAGCTCCCTGGCTGGCCCCGAAACCGGGTCTGTCTCTTCCAGACGACAAGGAAGCGCAATGGAGGCACTGGCAAGCTTGCCGTGGATGATGGCTGTGGCAATTTGTCTCAGAAGGGCACCAGATGGGATGTTGGCTGCGATTCGTCTGATTAAACCCACTCTTGACCTCATGTCTCCAATGAGAGTGTTCAGGTGGAGGTTAAGGGAGACCCTGTCGTTGAAGGACACACCGAGCATGCACCCCTCCCTCTGTGCCTTGATTTCCTTGCCAGCGATGGAGATGGACAGTGGTGAAGTTGTTGTTGATGCTGAGTGGACGACTAGCTGTGTCTTCTCAGTGTTCAGGGCAAGGCCAATGCGTCGTGCCGTTTCTGAAAACACATCAGACTGGGCTGACAGTGTCTTGAGAGCTTGAGAGACAAGGCGATGGGTTGCAATGGCATTAACGTCGTCGGCAAACATTTTGCAATGGGTTTTGACCTGTGTTTGCATGGAAAGTTTCTCAGGGATGGTGCGGAAGGCCACAGGGAGGGACCGAGTGAGCAGGTTAAAAAAGCACGGCCCAGTCAGTGTGCCCTGAGGAAGTCCAAGCTTCACTTCCAGATACGGGCTGAATGAAAAATTCCAGCGAACACGCTGTTTGCGGTCGCTGAGCCAGCTTGTGATCCAGCGCTCGTAGGACTCATCCAAACCCACAGCTCTGGCCTCCATGAGTAGCTGTGGTAGTGCTGCACTATCAAAGGCTCCTGAAAAGTCGAACATTGCCACAGCAAAGGACTCCTTCCTGAGAATGGCCCCCGACATCAGTGATGTTGCTGAGGTCACCGCCGAGGCAACAGAGCGCCCAGGGCGGTATCCATGCTGCTCTGTTGCAAGGACCTTGTCCAGGTAGGGTGACATCTGGTTGAGGAAAGCTGCCTCAAGTAGCTTTGAGATTGCTGTTGTTAGGGCAACAGGCCTGTAGTTCTTCATTTGATCTTTTTCCTTCTTCTTGTGCAGCGGAGCAACATCCACAAGTTTGCACACTTGGGGAACAATGCCGTTGATGAGGGAAGAGTTGATGAACATCATAGCTGGGCCCGCCAAGAATGTGGCGCCTAGCTTTAATGCGAGAACTGGAATGCTGTCGTGACCCAACGACTTCTTGTTGTTCAGGCTTTGGATCAGCTTGAGTGTATCTTCTTCTGATATCTTGGACAGGGAATGGCCCAGCTTGAAGTCAGGGGGGAGGTCGGAGGTGTCAACTGGGGTTGGTACATGGGGAGGGCCGGTATCAGTGCCAAGGTCAGAGCGGATCTTCTCTGCCTTGGTGATGAAGAACTGATTTATGGACTCGGCGCAACTGAGGTCGGTGGTATGGCCCTTGAGGAGGGAGAGGCAGCCACTGGACTTTGATTTTCCCATCGCCTCATTGGCAATCTGCCAGGCGGCATTGGGATCCTCCTTGACACGACGAAGGTTTGATAGGAGGCGATCCCTTCTGACCAATTTGCTCGCCAGATTACGCAGTCGCCTGTATTCACCGGTATTGTTTGCTCGTTCTGCATCACGGCGAGCTTGGGCTTCCCTTGTATCACTTCCAAGGTATAAGTTGTTTCCCGGCTTAAGTATGATCTTCTCTCGGGGGCAGCAGAGGTCCAGTGCCTCATTAATTCTGATTGTCAAGAACTCCACCTGCTGACAAGCTGACCACGTGCTATTGTAACATGGTGCCCAGTTCAAGCTGCTGAGGGCCGCGCAGTACTGGTTTTTTGTCCAGCCTGCGGAAGTTCCTCCTCTCAATAGACACCAACTTCTTCTTGTCCTTCTCTCCCTCCAGCCTTGCAGTGATCAGAAGAGGAAAATGGTCTGAGATTGCCTCAGAGCGGACTTCCACAGTAGTGTGGTCGGCTAGGCCGAGACTGGTGTAAGCATGGTCCAAGATTGAGCACTTGGCCAAGCCTCCATGGATGCCGAATGACTTCCAGGTGGGTGTGGAGTTGGCAACATAGCTGATACCATTGATGTTGGCAATCTGCTTCCAACGATCGAAGCAGTCTTTTCTGTAGTATGTCAAATCTGTCCCACGTGCAGCATCCAAGTTCAGATCGCCCGCAAGAATGAGTTGTCTCCCAGTTGAGGTTGCAGCCTCAAGGTTCTTCGCAATTATCTTGAGTTGTTCCAGCTCAAAGGTGATGCCTTTCTGTTTTGTGTTGCGGTCAGAGAATTGTCTGTAGATGCCACCTATCAGTATTTTACCCACTTGTACCCAGACTAATGGGGAATCACACTGTAAGTCTTTAGGCGCACATGCATTTAGTTCTTTTTTGACGAGAACAATCACTCGAAACATACCACCCCCATGGTAAAAGCTGTCAAAGCGTCTCATGGGCAGTGGGGTGGTGGTCTCTGTTTCGGAGAAGACGAGGATGTCGGCTCCACAAGAAGTTGCCAGTTGTTCGAGCTGGGCAACCTTGTTGTCGACCCCTGCACAGTTTAGAGCGAGGATGCGGAGCTGCTTCCCTTCATGAAGAGCAGGAACTGCTGGAACAGTTCCAGTGTACTGTCCAGTGCGGGCACGACTGGTGCAAGGGTTGCTGGGGTGGTGTCTGGCCTTGCTCGGTGGCCGACAGGGGTGGGCAGGGGCCAGGCCGAGTGGTTCTGCAGTGGGGGAGGGCATTGTTGCTTCTTTAGGTCTTGGTTTGACTCCTGCAGAAGCTTGAACTTGGCGTTTGCCAGGTCGCGCTCGTACTCCAGACGGAGCTCCTTCTTCATGGCCTTCTCCTTTTCTCTCAGCGAAAGGCCGCGGGTGGGGGGCGGCCTCCCGGCCTTGGATGTCGCCCTTTTGGAGTTTCCCGACCCATGCTTGGAGGAGGAGGCAGCGCGCTGTTCAGGAGTGATCAACTTCTTGTGCCACAGAGGGCACCCGGGCTGCCTCCTGGCCTTGCAGGCATCCTCTGTGCATGATGCAGGGTGAGCGAGAGTGCATTTATCCCCGTCTTTGCAAGGTCTGCCTCGTCTGTAGTGTTTGCAGACATCTCTGGGGCTTATTCCTGGAGGCTGCTCCTGTAAGTTGGGGTCCACAAATGCAGTATTGTTCTCCGGCAGTTCGAGTTGTTTGGGTAGCTGTTGCAAGTTTGGATCCTTCAGCTGCTCATTGTCCTCTGATGACTCTGGAGCCGCTGGTGGCTGCTGCTGCTGCTGCTGCTGCTGCTGCTGCTGCTGCTGCTGCTGCTGCTGCTGCTG
>JAMASZ010000163.1 GCA_023301585.1 Alphaproteobacteria bacterium
GACGGGGAAAACCCTTACTTAGGGATGCTTGCTTGGGCAGATCATATATTAGTCACAGCCGACAGCGTTTCGATGATTTCTGATGCTGGAACAACAGGAAGGCCTGTTCATTTAGTAGCAATGGAAGGCTCATCAACCCGTTTTGATAAATTTCACAGCCATATGAAAGAAATCGGCGTTTTGAGAGATTTTAACGGTAACTTAGAGCCTTGGACATACGAACCCCTTAGTGATGCAAACAAAATAGCAAATACCATCAAACAGGAAATGGGTATAACCTAACAAAACAGTCTTTACGACCTGCCCTAACCTCTTTAAATATAAAGCTATTCTAATATCAGGAGTATAAAAATGAGCGACACTGTTCACGCACAAGTTTTAATTATTGGTTCTGGACCTGCAGGTTACACCGCAGCAATTTATGCCACACGAGCCAATTTAGACACCATTCAAGTTTTAGGCATTCAGCCTGGTGGGCAATTAACCATCACAACAGACGTTGAAAACTATCCGGGCTTTGCAGATCCAATCCAAGGTCCTTGGCTTATGGAACAAATGAAAGCACAAGTTGAAAATGTTGGTACCAAGATAGTAACTGACTTAATTACTGATGTTGATTTTTCTCAAAAACCTTACAAAGCAACGAGCGACTCTGGAACAATCTACACCGCTGACAGCATTATCATTTGCACAGGCGCTAAAGCACGCTGGTTAGGTTTACCTTCCGAAGAAAAATTTCAGAATATGGGCGTGTCAGCTTGCGCTACTTGTGACGGATTTTTCTTCCGTAATAAAAAAGTTGCCGTTGTTGGTGGTGGTAACTCCGCTGTTGAAGAAGCACTTTATCTTGCTAACATTTGTGAAAAGGTAACGCTTATTCATCGACGCGATGAATTGCGCGCTGAAAAAATGATGCAGCAACGTTTATTCGATAATCCAAAGATTGAAGTTCTTTGGGATAATGTCGTCGAAGAAATTTTAGGTGTCGAAGTTGGTAAAGGTGACGTACCTGGCGTCAACGGTATTAAAACTAAAAATGTAAAAACTGATGAGATCACTGAAACAGAATTAGATGGTGTTTTCATAGCTATCGGTCATGACCCTGCGACAGAATTATTTAAAGATAAGTTAAAGATGGACGATGAAGGGTATTTAATCACAGCACCTGATTCAACCGCAACAAATCTTGATGGTGTTTACGCTGCGGGTGATGTTAAAGACAAGACATACAGACAAGCGGTTACAGCCGCAGGAATGGGCTGCATGGCAGCACTGGAAGCAGATAAATATTTAGCTAATTTATATGCACAAAACCAACAAATCGAGGCTGCAGAATAATGGATTGGGATAAACTTAGAATATTTCACATTGTTGCTGGGGCGGGTAGCTTTACTCATGCCGGTCAAGCACTTGATTTAAGTCAGTCCGCCGTTTCTCGTCAAATAAGTTCTTTGGAAGAGAGCTTAGATATAAAATTATTTCACCGTCATGCTCGCGGTTTAGTTTTAACCGAAGCTGGAGAGATTCTTCATAAAACAGCAGAAGATATTTTTGGACGTTTGGCAAAAATTGAAGACCAGCTAGCAGATTCAAAAGGTCTTGCCTCTGGTATGCTTCGTATAACTGTTTCTGAATTTATCGGCTCAACTTGGCTTGTGCCAAAAATATCAAAATTACATGATATGTACCCTGAACTTGAAATCAGTATGCTATTAGATGACCGTATTTTGAATTTGAACATGAGCGAAGCCGACGTTGCTATACGATTATACCCACCGAAACAAGCGGACTTATATTGTGAAAAACTAGGTAAAATAAATTTTCACATTTGTGGCTCGAAAAGTTACTTTAAAAAACATGGTACGCCAAAATCCGTTAAGAAATTAAAAGACCATCGTTTAATTGGGTACCCTGAAGGTGTGCCTGCCCCATTTGAAAATCCAAACTGGTTATTCCGCACCGCGGAAGTTAATACAGATAGTAATAACAAGCTATTGAAAATCAATTCTCTCTATGCAATTTACGAGAGCGTTAAAAACGGTGCGGGACTGGCATCTTTGCCTGATTATTTGGCTGCAGAAGATCCTAATATTGACAGTTGTTTAGAAAAGCAAATTCGCCCCCCAGTCGAAATGTTCTTTGTTTGCCCTCAAGAACGTGCAAAATCTACGCGTATTAAAATATTGCTAGATTTCTTAAAACAAGAAATAACATCAAAGAGCATCTAACTTGTTGTTTTAAATAAACATTATCACAAAGAGAAGAAAACTATCCCCACAAAGGATTTTTTTCGCAAAAACCGTCTTTTTAGTCTAGACAAGCCCCTAATAACGTCGTAAACACAGCTCGACTTATTCATTTAAGTCGGGGTCATTTTTTGATCCTACGTCTATGACGTAAAACCTCCCTGTTTAACTTCCGGGCTCTCTTTTTAGAGAATGCCCGGATTTTTTTTGAGATTTTTTTATTTATTGTGTCTATAATATTGATGTAAGTACAATAACTCTCAGAAACGCTTCTCTTGTCTGACATTCAACACCACGAAAAAGAAAATGTTATCGCTTTGTTTAATTACGGCGGTGGTTTGCGTGGCCTCATACCTGCCCACATCATGACCCATATTGAGAAAAAGACTGGGCATCAAATGAGTGAGATGGTCGATGTTTTTTGTGGTCCGTCCACGGGGTCAATATTGAACGCGGCTTTAACAATCCCGCACCCTGACCATACAGATAGAGCAA
The DNA here is from genome assembly GCA_023301585.1 of Alphaproteobacteria bacterium. Classification (GTDB taxonomy): domain Bacteria; phylum Pseudomonadota; class Alphaproteobacteria; order Micavibrionales; family Micavibrionaceae. Next base: position 2,742 of record JAMASZ010000163.1, read on the forward strand.
AGTATTACGCGCGCCATTTAGTACGTTTTTATGAACGTGAGGCACTAAACATTTTCCCTCCAGATAAACTCCGCGAAATGCGCGGGCTTATCCATGATTTTAATCACCGTATGATTAAATTCAGTCACTTAGAAAAGATATTTAAGCGTGGGCATTACGACCCTAAAAACTTAGGAACTGCGCTAAAGGCGCTATACGGCGACCACAAATTATCTGATAGCCGTAGTAGTCTTATCATTCCAGTTTATAACATCGATAGACAGCCAGCCTCTGTCGCACATAATTTTGACCCACGTGAACAATATAAATGGGGATACACCCCCACTTTAAACGAAGGCGGTCACGCCACTTGGTTTAAAAACGTGAACTTTAACCCTGATGATAAAGAAACATATAATGTAACTCCTGACGTTTCGATGTATGACTTGGTCATGGCTAGCTGTTCCGCACCCACTTATTTTCCCTGTCACTCTTTCACTGCCGAATGGCCTGATGAACGTGGCACAAAAGCATATGCGGGTATTGATGGAAACATATTCGACAACCCCCCAGTTTCTTATTTTGGTGCCATTAAGAAGCACCTATTGCCACACCAAAATCTAACTATGATTAGCTTGGGAACAGGCTATATGAATACGTCAATTCCTCAAGAAGTATGGAACCGCTTTGGCTCACTTGGGGTTGTTGACCCAGTTAACGACTTACCACTAATCAATATTTTCTTCCACGCATCAGAATCTGCATTAATGCACGGGTTTTTAACTGAAACAGGACAAAACTTACACATCTTTAATGCCCCGCTAGATAAATTTGACAGTTCAGATTCAATGCCTTCTCAAGACATTGATGATGGAAGCCCAGAAAACCTTAAACGATTAAAGCTTTTCGCCGAACAAATCATAGAAGACAATCAAAAAGCTCTCGACCATGTGTGCGAAATACTGGTGAAAAACTATGAGAAAAAGAACAAAATCGCCAAAGAAGACAACACAGGCGATTGGAAAAAACGCTTCTTTACCTTCATGCGCAGCGAAACCACATAGCTTAACCAACTGATTACCCACAGAAAAAACACCATTATTCCATAAGAACATATCAAAAATGCTTAAAATGCATTACCTTTACTAGATATTAAAGTAGATATTTTATGGAGTTTAAATATGGCGGTAGCATTAGCAGACATTTCTAAAATGTTCGCACGCTCGCAGCCAGAGCCGGTTAAATTCCACCCAGATGTCTCGGTCATACCTGAAACCCCGACTAAAAACAAGGTAATCCTACCTAACAACCATTCAAATGACCGATTTCCACAAAGCCATATTCAAAAAGGTTCTTTTCAATGTGGCTCGACCGAGGTCAACTACTACAAAGCGCGTGCCGAAGATGAAAAAAGCATTATATTTGGCTGCTCCGGCTTTAAGTGTGACTACCCATTAACACCAGAAACAGTAAAAGTATTAAATGACAATGGCATATCTATTCTTTGGATAGCACTGCCTAACCCAAGGCGAACCAAAGGCTTTGCCCCTCATTTCCAAAATGCTGCTAATTCTTTTTTAACAACCCCGCCCAATAAAGACATTGCAGCGTGGATGGAAAGAAAAGTACCTAAAACTTTCTTTGCGCACTCAACGGGCGCACTATTATTTTTAAGAGCGTTAGAAGACCCTAAGATTGTAGAGTTAGTTAACAATACATACAGTCACATAGATTTATCCTCTTTATACTTAGGTAGCACCAGTGATGCTATCAACACGTATAAAAAACATTCTTCATTAATTTTCAACCCTGTCGCCCGCCTCTCAAAAGATCAAGTACCTATTGAGCACGCCTTAGCAAATAGATATATGGCTTATAACAACCCAGACAACTATGCGAACAAAGACACAACCAGCAAAATACACGCAGCTATACACTCTCTAGTTTTTGGTGACAAAGCCCCTACAGATCCGGGTATCGGGTTTCTATTCCCTACACTGCCACAAATTTTAGAAATTGACGCCCACGCCAAACCAGTAATAGACCTTTTAAAAGATAAAGATTCAGCCCCGCATAAGCTAAATGTCGCAACAACCATGTGGATAGGAAGCGACGACCCCTTCTCCCCACCACCATTAGGAATCTGGGCTTCAGAACAAATAAACTGTGCCGAAAAATATGTTTCAGAAGGCGAACAACACTGTTCTTTAGAAAACCCAGAGACTCTCCAAGAGTTTATTCACAAGCACAAAAAAGCAACAGGCACAAAAAATACACTACAACTAGCTTAATTCTGAACAGGCCTTTTTAATCGACGCACAAGCGTTCTTTAGAATTTCTTCTGACGTCGCATAACTAATTCTGAAATGTGGGCTTAACCCAAACGCAGCACCATGAACACAGGCAACGCCTTCGCTCTCAAGTAAATAGCCAACAAAATCTTCATCATTTTCAATCACTTTACCATCAGGTGTTTTTTTGCCTATTGCGCCTGCGCATGATGGGTAAACGTAAAATGCGCCATCAGGATTTGGACAATCGATACCGTCACAATCATTCAACAAACCAACAACCAAATCACGACGTTGTTTAAACGCCTTAATCCAAGGCTGCATAAATGATTGATCACCATTTAACGCTTCTGTCGCAGCCGCTTGAGAAATTGAACAGGGGTTTGATGTGCTTTGCCCTTGAATTTTACTCATCGCTTTAATTAATTCTGCAGGACCACCCGCGTAGCCAATACGCCAACCTGTCATTGAATAAGCTTTTGATACACCGTTAACAGTTAACGTACGGTCTTTTAATGACGGCTCAACTTGCGCAGGTGTACAAAATTCAAAATCATCATAAACAAGATGCTCATACATATCATCAGTCATTATCCAAACATGCGGATGTTTCACAAGCACATCAGTCAGCTCTTTTAAATCTTCCTTAGTATAACCAGCGCCTGTTGGGTTACTTGGAGAGTTGAAAATAATCCATTTTGTCTTTGGTGTAATCGCCGCCTCTAATTGTGCGCCACTCATTTTGAAATCATTTTCTGCAGGGCAATCAACAATCACTGGCTCGCCTTCGGCAAGCAACACCATGTCAGGATAAGACACCCAATAAGGTGCAGGAATAATAACTTCATCACCCGCATTCAATGTCGCCATTAACGCATTATACAAAACTTGCTTACCGCCCGTCCCAACATTGATTTCTGCGCGCGAATAATCCAAACCATTATCACGCTTAAACTTAGCGATAATCGCGTCTTTTAATTCTGGTGTGCCATCAACATTCGTATATTTGGTTTTACCGTCTGCAATCGCTTTATTCGCAGCAGCTTTTACAAAATCTGGCGTGTCAAAATCTGGCTCGCCTGCCCCTAGGCTTAAAATGCTTTTTCCCGCCGCTTTTAATTCCTGTGCCTTTGATGTCACAGCCAAAGTAGCTGATGGTTTAATACGGCTTAATCGATTAGCAAGAATAGACATAGAACAAGGTTCCTTTCGGGGGTTAATTTACTTTAACTTCAAGGGAAATCTTATGCTTGTCGATAAAGTCTTTCAAGGGGCTAAGTATAGGATTCTTCAAATTATTCTTAAGATAATTCTGCAAGCGCGGAATATGTTGCAAAAACTCTGTACCGTTATTTTCCTTAGAAAACTTAATGAACAAGCCGATTACACGACAATGAAAATGCGCTGACATATACACATACCACGCATCAAAGGCCTCTTTTTCTTCTGCGCTCATACCTTCACAATATTTAGCCTTCATCGCAGTTTTGATATCATCAGGGACGCTGACACGCGCATCCTCTAGAAGATTTAATAAATCATAAGGTTGAGGTCCCCAAAAAGCGTCTTGAAAATCAATCAGGCCATAACCACCCTCAACATCTGGTTGCCACATTAGGTTTTCCAAATGGTAATCTGCATGACATATTGCCATTGGGCATGGTGGAATATTCTTTTCAATTTCAGCCAGTACATTCTGAAACTCATCTTGATCCGCTTGCGTGGTCATGCGTCCCGCCCCAAAAGGCATATAATAATCAACAAACTGACTAAGACGTTTTCTTATCAACGTATCTTCATAGCCATTGAGACTTAATACGTTCTCCTTGGCGCTTCTATCAATTTTGACCAGCACTTCTGTTGCTATCCGGTAAATATCTTCTTTAGGGGTGCCGGACTTTAACGCTGCACCAAAACTCACGCCGCCTAAATCCTCTATTAATGATAAACCTGTCGATAAATCATGCCCATAAACTTCTGGTACATTAATGCCTTGTTCATTAAAGAATTCTGCAACATTCATATACGCTTTTAGTCCCGTTTCAAGCACTCCTGCCCTGCTCATATCCATGAACAAAGCCGTCCCATTACTGCGCATCAAGCGTTCATAACGGCGTAGCCCCATATCCGCGCCCATGTTATGACGCGTTGCATCGCCCCAACCAGCATGCTCGATAAAATCTGAAATCGTTTCATCAGAAACAGACACTTCAATCGCAGAAGATTGAGAACTCATTGTTGTAGAACCTTATTAGATTATGACTTTTTAGAAGTATTTTTATTAACCATCTGCTGAATAGCATCTATGTGGCTTTGTGACGCTTCACGCTTGCCAACTGGGCGACCGTTATTCTCACGACCAAATTGCGCCGTATCACCGCCAGCAATTGTTTTTAAAATTTCTAAACCAAAGTCTTTTTTAGACGCTTCATCGTCTTGAGGAGCTGTTGGCTTAGCCGTAGATTTACCACTCGCTACACGCCCAATCGCATGAGCAATGATGCCCGTCATATGCGGAGAAGTTAGCTCCTGAAGCAATTTCATATCTTCTTGGCAAAGACTCATAATTTGTTGGCGCGCCTGTGTCGTATTTCCACGCGTTAGCTCTAATACTTGTTTAATTTTATCTTCAGCATATTCGCGGCTCATAGACTCAGTCTCCTTATAATGAAGACCTATTATAGCAATAAAACCGCTATATATGAAGAAAAAGCCTGAAAAAGCCCCCAATTAGGCTTTGTTTAAGAAATTAGCCAAATCACGCATTAGCATTTGAACACCATTAACGCGTTCAGCCACAGTTTCCCAATGACGGACGGCGACAATTTTCTGGTCATTCGGGCGAATTTTTACACTACCTTTTTTCTCCGCAATCCATTGCATTAATTTCGCAACGTCAGGCGGGCTGTTTTTATAGAACCCAATGACAGCACCTTTTGGTCCCGCTTCAACTTTATCAACGCTCGCTTGACGACATAATTGCTTAATGGCAAAGATATCGAGTAGGTTTTCAACTTCTGGCGGTATAGCACCAAAACGATCAATCATTTCTGCGGCAAAGCTTTCAATTTCTGCACGTCCTTCAAGCTCAGATAAGCGACGATATAAACTCATACGAACACTTAAATCTTCAACATAAGTTTCTGGAATTAAAACAGAAGTCCCAATATTAATTTGCGGCGACCATTTATCAGACGCAATATCTTCAGCATCAACATCGACACCAGCCTTGACCATCGCAACGGCCTCTTCCAACATTTGTTGATACAACTCAACACCAACCTCACGAATATGCCCTGACTGTTCTTCGCCTAATAAATTACCAGCGCCACGAATATCCATGTCATGCGACGCAAGCTGGAAACCAGCCCCTAGCGTATCAAGCGTTTCAATAACCTCTAACCTTTTTTGACCAAGTTTGGTTAACGGTTTACGCGGATCGTGTGTCAGGTAAGCATAAGCACGAACTTTTGAGCGACCAATACGTCCACGAATTTGATACAACTGCGCCAAGCCAAACATATCAGCACGGTGAACAACCATTGTATTCGCTGTTGGGATATCAATCCCGCTCTCGATAATATTTGTCGCTAACAGCACATTATACTGACCGTCATAAAACGCTGTCATGCGATCTTCTAATTCTGTCGGCGTCATTTGACCGTGCGCTGTGACAACTTTCAACTCTGGTACAAGCTCTTTTAAATTATCTTCAATCTCTTTTAAGTCTTTGATTCTCGGACAAACATAGAAGCTCTGTCCCCCACGATAATGCTCTCGCATTAATGCCTCACGAATTACAAGTGGGTCAAACGGCAACACAAATGTTCTAATCGCCAAACGGTCAACAGGTGGCGTTGTGATAAGGCTCATTTCCTTCACGCCCGTTAAGGACATTTGAAGCGTTCTCGGAATTGGCGTCGCCGTTAAGGTCAAGATATGAACATC
>JAMASZ010000164.1 GCA_023301585.1 Alphaproteobacteria bacterium
GGTATGGCCGTTAAAGTGAACGGGCACAAAAAATTCATCCTGAGGATGAGATTTGCTTGAGGCAGTAAGTACGTCAAGGCGACTGCGCCATGTGACCTGGTATTACGGGGTCAGCAAGGGTTAGCTTTCTATCGGTAACTCCTAGTTATTTCTACATAAATCCTAGCACTATACGGAATAGTGAGAGAGTAAATAAGGAAGGTCTGAACTCGTAGATATCCAGTAGTCAACTGAGGTTTTATATTATCGCAAGTTATCGTTTCCTAGCTAGCGATCGCGCGCGGGGAGCGTGCCGTGCTGTATATAGAAGATACAGACACTAGATAGTAAAGGCGTGTAACACCTCCCCCAAGTTTATGGTATGAACATTAATTATATGGATAAAACAAAATACAATAAATAATGGAAAATATCATGAACTGAAACTTTAAAAACGACAAGTTGCGAAGTTGGAAATTAAAATTTTGACTTGAAAATTAGGTGATAGTAAAGGAAAGTTTTCATAAAGTGAAATATTAATTAAATTGCATAAAATAATTGGAGAGGAATGAATAATTTGAGCATTTATGATTTGTATAGGTCAATTTGTTCTTTCTTCTCATCACGTGTCTTTGAAATTGAAGGTAGACACGGCCATGATTACGCGGACTCCACGTGTAAGTTTGGCTCGGAGCGAGCGGCGTTGGCGTAGGTGAACGCAGTGTTCAAAGCTTCTTCAAATTGTTTGGGCAGAGCCGTGAAAGTTGAGGAAGAGCTGCGCAACGTCGGTCGTTCTCGGGCCAGGGAAGAGGAAGATCTTGAGTATAGGGGACTCTGATGCGTGAGGCCCTGCGTATCTCATGGCTTATAGGTGTAGGGCAGCGCGTAGGGCTGCTGGGGCTGGGGCGGGGCCTGTGGTGGTGGTAAGGCCGGGAAGCCCTGAGGAGGTATGAATTGCGTCGGGGTGATGTGATGGACCGGCGCCATTTGCGGTTGTGGGGCAAAGTTGGCCAGTGGTAGGCCAGCTTGCACTGCGGTTGCGTGGGACCGGGCGGCTTCCCGGGCTGCCCGGACCATGAAGGAATCCCTCCTGGCTTTTAAGAAGTAATAGCCGAAGCATATAGCTGCGGCTATTGCGAGGATGACCCCCGCGGAAATTCCTGAGGCTGCGATGGCCTCTTTATTGAGCATCACGTGCTCGGAGACGTCCTGTATATCACCGGACAGGACGTTGTTAATGTGAACAACCGGGGCGCTTTCCGCCACGGCATCTTGTGACTGACACGCTATCATCTTGCAATCTGTATTGTCTTTGTTGTAAACTTTTGATAGGTCAGGCGTTGGTCTGCTGTTGATCACTTTATCTTGAATGTTTTTAATATGAGAGTTCTTTAAGTTGTTAAGGTTGGACAATTTTCTGACAGGCAAACGTATCCCTGGCGCTCCAGCAGACAATTGTTTTAAAGATTGCCAGGGTACGTGGGGAAATAGGGAGACAATGGCTGCGGTCACTTTTTTGAGGATTGGAAACACTAATCCGAGTAGCGCTGCGGGCGCCGTGTTTCTCGTTTAGGTCTATCTGTAGCGATTGACCGAGCACTTTGTAATTGTTCTTCACTATTTTGAATATTTTGTAATTGTTCTGCACTTATTTGAATATTTTCTGTACTGCTTGGCTGAGGGGCACTTTGTGTAATGTTCTTGATCACTGTGGGGTGAGTTTTTATCAGTCTTCTTCCACGAGTGACTTGTGCGCCTGAAGACAAAGCAATGTCGAAGGATATATTGTCGGGGCGTACGTTTTCAATTGTGCCTTCGTGTGTCCAACGTTTGGTGTGAGGGTCTTGTACAAGCACGTAGTCGCCAACGGCTAGTGTAGGTTGGTCGTGGGCGCGCTTGTTGAAGGACACTTTGGCTTTTTCCCGCAGCAGGTCACGTTGGCTGATAGCTCTGTTATAGTCTATTGCTTTGTACTGAGAGGGCAAAGCAGGAACAGAGTTTTTATGTCTTCTGCCAAACATTAGCTGGGCTGGGGAGAAGCCAGTTTCCCTAGGAACGTTTCTCCAAAACGACAGGGCAAGCTGGAAATCTTCGTTGGCTTGCCGGCATTTTATGAGCAGATATTTGGCGGACTTAACGGCATTTTCTGCTAGGCCGTTTGCTTGAGGATTATATGGGGCTGTTGTTTCATGTATGATATTAAAACGAGCACAAAAATCGTCAAATTCAGAGAGGAATTGGGGTCCTCCGTCCGACCGAATATATTCGGGAAAACCAAGCATCATGAACCATTTGCATAGAGTTTTTATTATGGTAGCGCTTGTTGTATTGGTAAGGGGATCGCTGCATAGCACGTAGCCTGAATATTTGTCTACTGCTGCGAGATAATCCCTCCCCCCTGAGTGAAATAAATCTGTGGATACACATTGCATTGGACGGGAGTCAGTACTGGTTTGTTCAATGAATGGTAGGGGGGGTTGTGAGGGGCGTAGTGCTTGGCAAGGTTGGCAATTATTTACAGTTTGGGCGATGTCATTATTCATGCCTTGCCAAAAGTACAGTGATTGTGCCAATTTGAGTGTTTTTTGATAGCCGGTATGGGCTTTGT
>JAMASZ010000165.1 GCA_023301585.1 Alphaproteobacteria bacterium
AAGATATCTTCAAATTGCTCAAAATTCCTGTATTTGAATATGAATATTTGAGTATTTCAATAACGTCAAGTGTTCTGGAAATGCTGTACTTAGGCAGATATTTGAGGAAAATAAATATCTAATTGGAGTCTGCCTTCTCTAGAAAAGATATCATCTTTAAACGGTAAAATAGCATTATTTTCCTGAGCGCATAAAGTCACAAGACCATCGCGCAAGATTTCAGACAGTGTACTATTCGTGAGTACAACTACTTTTTTCGCTGAGCTAGCCGGCTCATAAGAGTCGCTTAATATCATCATAAAAGGCTTGTTGTAATTTAATAATACTGAAAGATATAACATTTTACGTAACATTACAAATCTTTTATTATATCCCGTCAGAACAAATTGAACAGATGAAGGCGTATTGCTGAAGTGATATGCTGAATATCCGCTATTGGCCGATAGTTGCCACTTTCGGCCAATAGCGGATATTTAATAATAGAACAGTTAATTGCAGGATTAAGCCTCAATTCATTTTTTAAAACTAAAATGTTCGTTGTCGTAATTAATAACTGCTACGTACCTACAAGAGTTACAAGACGTGTACGCCAGTAATAGCAGATGGCGAAACATCTTGTATAAGGAGATTGCCAATCTCTTTTTCCCAATATTTTAACTGTCTTGTTTGGTTAATGATTGAGTCTGGTTTTTGTGGAAGAACCTCTTGAATGTAGCGATCTATTAAATCGGCCATTGTTTTCTTCTTTGATGCGGAATAGCTAAAGCATCTACCTTCATGGATTGCGGCTTCGGTATTTCGTGCCCAAGCCTTTGCTTCAGTTTTTGTTTTGAAAGTTTCGGTTTGTGCTGGGTAACCTTTAACCCTCACTTTAACGCGATAAGTTATTTCACCTTTAGAGTTAGTTCTTGTTTCGATAGCGGCCATTATTAATCTCCATTTGTTATAGGTTAACAGTAAAAGGTTAATATTTACTGTAATATCAATGGGTTAATAGGTTTTTAAAATTCTTCTTCTGGCTTTGTCTGGCTGTTTAATTCATTAGGATAATTGCTTTAATAAGCCAATTGTCCCATGAGTGTCCCACAGAGCTTTTGGGCTCAAGTGAGATTTTTTAAAAACAGTGCTAAGTGATTGATTTATAATTGGTGGGGCTGGGGGGACTTGAACCCCCACGTCCTAAGGACAATGGATTTTAAGTCCACAGCGTCTACCATTCCGCCACAGCCCCATCAATTAAGCGCACAATTAACCATAGTTTTAAGCGTATGACAAGTTGCGATATTGTAAAACTTGCCATACATTCCACAGATATGATTAAAAAAGAGCCTTCATTGCAACGCGGTGCGGAAATTATCCGTGAATACGTCAAGAATTTACCCTTAAAACCCGGTGTCTACCGTATGGTTGCGGATAATGGAGATGTCTTATATGTGGGGAAGGCAAAGGCGTTAAAAAAACGCGTTGTGAGCTATACGCACGTTGATAAATTACCCATTCGTTTACAAAGAATGGTGGCTGCAACAGCGACAATGGAGTTTGTGACGACTCACACAGAGGCTGAGGCGCTATTGTTAGAAGCCAATCTTATCAAAAAGCTGAAGCCTAGATATAATATTTTGCTTCGTGATGATAAATCCTTTCCTTATATTTTAGTCACTGGTGACCATGATTATCCGCAAATTAAAAAACATCGTGGGGTCAAGAAATCTAAAAAAGCTAAGGGTGGTGGCGAGTATTTTGGTCCTTTTGCATCGGCAGGCGCGGTGAACCGCTCTATTGAAGTGTTGCACCGTGTCTTTAGGCTTCGTAATTGCTCCGATAGTGATTTTGCCACGCGGGAGCGACCATGTTTACAATATCATATCAAGCGATGTAGCGCTCCATGTGTAGGGCATGCGAGCCAAGAAGAATATCGTGAGCAGGTTGAGTTAGCGCGTGATTTCTTATCGGGCAAAAGCCGCGCAGTACAACAGCAGTTTGTTAAAAAGATGGAGCAAGCGAGCGAAGCAACAGATTTTGAGAAAGCGGCAGAGTATCGTGATCGTATTAAAGCGCTGTCGGCGATACAATCTACGCAGGATATTAATATTGATGGCATTGGTGATACGGATGTTATTGCGCTGGCGCAAAAAGAAGGACGCACGTGTATTCAAATTTTCTTCTTTAGAGGCGGGCAAAATTTAGGGAACAGACCATATTTCCCAAGGCATGAAGCAGATGCCGATATTGCTGAAATTGTTGCTGTCTTTATGGGGCAGTTTTATGTGTCAAAGCCTGTGCCGGCAAATATTCTGGTGAACATAGAGCCATTAGAAAAACCTTTATTGGAAGCGGCGCTGGCAACGCAACGTGATGGCGCGAAGGTAACGATTTCTGTGCCTGCGCGTGGAAAACGAAAACGTCTTACGGATTTTGTGGGTGATAATGCTAAGGGTGCGCTGGAGCGTCATTTGATTGAACGTGCGGGGCAGGTAAGACATTTAAAGGAAGTTGCTAAGTTATTTGATATGGCGGATATCCCGCAACGTATCGAGGTTTATGATAACTCGCATATTTCAGGGACCAATATGGTTGGCGGTATGATTGTTGCTGGTGTTGAAGGGTTTAGAAAGGCTGCTTATCGGAAGTTTAATATCAAGCATGCAAAAGAGGCTGATGATTACGGTATGATGCGTGAGGTGATGGAGCGCCGTTTTGGGCGTGCTTTGCGTGAGAATGTTGATTTTGAAGGTGAGGATTGGCCAAATCTATTGTTGATTGATGGCGGTAAGGGGCAGTTAAGCTCCGTCAAAGAGGTTCTGGTTGAGTTGGGCGTTTGGGATAAGCTGACGGTTGTGGGGATTGCCAAGGGCGAGGACCGTAACGCGGGGCGTGAGCAGTTCTTTATTGATGGGCGCACCCCGTTTCAGTTGCCAATTAATGACCCTACGCTACATTATCTGCAGCGATTGCGCGATGAAGTGCATAGATTTGCCATTGGCGCGCACCGAACAAGGCGCAAGAATGATATAACCAAGTCACCTTTAGATCAAATTGAGGGAATAGGTGCCAAACGTAAAAAAGCGTTATTGAGGCACTTTGGCTCTGCTAAAGAAGTTGCGACAGCGGGGATTGAGGACTTATTAAAAGTTGAGGGTATTTCCAAGGCTGTAGCAGAGAAGGTCTATGGATATTTTAATGAAAATTGAATTTATTGTAATATAATTACATTTTTCCCTCTTAAATACAGCTTAATCAGGCTTAAACTAGATACTTTTTAATATATTGTTGACAACACCTTTTATTATGTACAACGTAGATTTTTTAACTAAGCTATGGTTATTAGATGCGCGAAAATATAGGTTTGATGTTTGGGTCTTTTGATCCTCCTCATTTAGGGCATGTCGAAACGGCAGAGAAAGCTCAACGTCAACTTGACCTGAAAACTGTATTTATGATTCCTGTTCCGCAATCACCTTCAAAACAAAGATTAGGCGCACCGTTAATAGCTTTCGAGCAAAAGATGGATATGTGCGACTTAATCACACAATCGAATGGAGATTGGTTGGTGCCTTCCGATGCGGCAAAAGACTTTTCTAGTGATTTTGTAGGGTGCTTTCAGGATTTAAAACGGCTTGTTGAAAGCTTTTCTGAGAATGCTAATACCTATATCGTTTGTGGAGATGATTTTAAACAACGACTTGATATAGCAGTTAGAGTTTTGAGGGTATCGCAAAATCTTGCTAATGTAACCTCCGCATGTATACCTGTAAAAGCTATTACTGACTTGAAAGAGAGAGGTGAGAGAGCTTGTGAAGTCTTTAGTCGTGTTAAGATTCCTGAATTTCCGAGAGCTGATGGCGTTAGTTCGACCTTTGTCAGAAAGGCTATAGGGAAAAATACTAACCCCGTATCATTATCGAATGCTATCCCAATTGATTTAGCAGCATACATATATCAGAACAGGCTATATAGTGAACATAACTACTTATAATAAATTGGGAAGTTGAGCTATGTTTTCAATCAAGTGAGATTGTTAAGCATAAGCCTTATCTATAAACACTTTCCTAAGATAGTATCTTTCATATTTTAAATATTAGTTCTTAGTCCAATTAAAATTGCCAAGATGCAAAGTAAGACAAACCATATGATGGTGTTTAGGCGTGAAGCTTGTTTGGCTTTTTTCTCTTCGTACCATGTGCGCGGTTTAATACCTTTCAAGCGGAAAATTGCCTGTGCGGATAGGTTCACGCAAACGATGTTAGTGGCGAGTAGTAGGAAAGATCCGTAGGCTAATCCCCATTGTGCATTTCCAATTGTAACCCCTAATGTAACGGCAGGTGGCATGAGTGCGACCGCAACCATGACTCCAACGAGAGCGCTGGATACGCCGGCGGTTAAAGATAAAACGGCTGCGGCACCTGAAGCGAGGGCAAGTATAATACTGGCATAGCCAACATTTGTTCTATTCATCATTTCAGTGCTGTTGGTAACGGTATCGGGTGAGATGAAGAGGCTTCCGATGATGGCAATTAAAAGTGTAAAGCCGAGTCCAAGTAAGTTTGTTTGAACACCACTTTTTACCAACCTCTTACTACCCAATGCAGCCCCAAATGCTAGTGCCAAGTTTGGACCTAATAGAGGAGCGATGACCATAGCACCGATAATAATGGCGACGTCAGCTTGTATGAGTCCAATGCCTGCCACGATAGAAGATAGAAATACGAGTACATAAAAATCAAAGGAAGCTTCCGCGCCTTTTTCCATGTTACTTTGCAGTTCTTCTCGTGTAATGGAACCGCGCAATATAGACCGAACCGTTTCGATACGCTTCTCTTTTTTCGGTGGTTCTTCTTTCTTCTCGACGGCGGGCAAAGTCGCTTCGACAGGGATAAGTGTTATGCGCCAATCTTCATGTTTTTGGACAGCACGTTGAAGCGCGTCTAATAATTCTTGCTGATTCTTTACATTGACCAGAATTCTGGTTATCACACGTTTGTCTTCGCTTTTATTGAACCAGCTACTGCGTGCGCTATGCCAGCAGTCAATTGCTTCATATAGGTCAGCTAATTCTTTGATTTTCTCATTTGCGGTTTCAAGCGCAGAAATTTCTATTATTCTCAACGACATAGTGTGAGTTCTTTCGTAAAATTTGTGTATGGTAATATTTTGTATTTTTTCAGGCTGTTGTCAAGATTCTTTAATAAAATGAGTCGTTTAAGAAATTTGTTTAAAAAATGG
>JAMASZ010000166.1 GCA_023301585.1 Alphaproteobacteria bacterium
GATGATGCATTTTTAATTTTCTTCTCAACAGGGTTAATATATTCTCTATCTATTACATTCATAGGGTTTTGGGATAAATTTAGAACGTGGCGCGAACCTTTTGCAGAGTCTCTATCACAGCTAGGCGTATCATTGATGTTGTTAGGGGCTACGATGGCATCTCTGTTATGGTATGACAACATTGCTAGTGAAATAGCGCTTAAAAATTACATGGGATACGTCCTTTTATTCCTCTCTGCCTTTTTAGCGCAAGGTATGCACGCATTCGCTTACAACAAATATGAAGGCAATGAAGAGTATAAATATGGTGCATTGCTGATATTCGGCGCTACTATTTCTATTGCGTTGCCTTTCCTTGTTCCTTTGTTTGATAGTTCTGTGTTTGCCGCGCTTCATTTCATTATGTTCTGGTGTTTTGTCGGTTGGATAGGGCAGCAAGCAGGTTGGTCAAAATTAATCACCTTATCGATTACCTTCATAACGATTCGCGTATTTATTATTTATGCTGAGTTGTTTGGTAATTTACTGACAACTGGTTTCGGACTTATCTTTGGTGGCGTTACGATGCTAGCGATGATTTGGGGTGCAAAGAAAGCCAATAATTATTTAACTAAAACACGTATGGCGGAGGTAAAACAATGAAAAAGTTAATTTTAGTCCTAGCTGTTGTTTTACCTGTTCTGTTGCCAGTTTCTGCTGTGTCAAAAATGATGCTAGAGCGCAGTATTGCACCAATTTATAAAATCAAAATTACAGGCTATGACCCACGTGATATGCTTTATGGGCATTTTTTAAGACACAGATTTGTTGAAGAAGACATTATTGCTCAAGGGCTGTCTAAAGAAGTGTCCGATAACATACGTAGTCTTGATAGACGTTATTATATTCCAGAAGCAGAAGCGCGTCGCTTAGACCGTATTTTACGCGGTCGTAAGCTTGATATGCATATTGGCGTTGGTGTAATGCCTAATGGGAAAGTTTTCAAAGACCAGCTTTATATTGAAGGCAGAACCATGGAAGAGTTTTTAAGAAGCTCTAACTTTAAAAAGTCGAACAAAAACAATAAAGCTACCGTTCGACCAGTTTTTTAAAAATTATTTAATTTCGAAAATAGCATCGATTTCAACAGCAAACCCTGCTGGCAATGAGGGCGCGCCAACAGCAAAACGTGCGTGTTTTCCAACCTCTTCACCCAATACAGCAACCATTAAGTCTGATGCGCCGTTAATGACGAGTGACATATCGGTAAAGTTAGGATGAGAATTTACAAATCCGCCAAGCTTTACGCATTTAACAACGCGTGACCAATCACCGTCTACAGCATCGCGAATTTGAGTTAGAATGTTGAGGGCACATTGCTCTGCACCTGACGTAGCGTCTTCCATTGAAATTTCATCGCCAACCTTACCTTTGTATTCGCTCGCGCCACCGATAGGGACCTGCCCAGCAACAAAAACAGTGTTTCCTGTTACGACGTAAGGCACGTAATTAAACAGAGGTGGTACTGATTCAGGCAGCGTAAACCCTAGCTCGCTCAAACGGGCTTCAATGTCTTGCGTGGTATTAGAATTTGTATCGGGCATAAATATGGTCCTTTTTTCTATATAAGCTTGATTTCTGTTTGTTTTTACGCCATTTCTTAACCAACGAAAAGAATTTTAAGAGCATAATTTATGGGATTATTCAGTTTTTTAGGTGTGTTGTCACCCGTTCATATGACGAGTGTGAATTTTTTAAGCGGATCTAAGCGTGTTGGCGTTGATTCTCAAGGCAATAAATATTACACCGCGAAGCCTCGCAAAGGCTATAAGCGCGACCGTCGCTGGGTGATTTACAAAGGTTATCCAGAAGCATCAAAAATTCCACCTGAATGGCATGGTTGGATGCATCATCAGAGCGATGTTATTCCAAATGATGATACAAGATCCTTTCGTCGTTCTTGGCAAAAGCCACACACTCAAAACATGACTGGAACGGATGAAGCTTACCGTCCGCCAGGACACGCTTTAAAAGGCGGTAAACGCGATAAGGCGACTGGTGATTATGAGGCATGGAGCCCACCAGAATAAAATTAAAAATAGTGTAAGACTAAATTTAAGAATTTAAATAAGAAAGATTAAGACCATGAAAAAGAATGTCGTAGAAACAATATTAGGAGCAGTCGTATTGGCTGTTGCGTTTATATTCTTAGCGTTTAGTTATTCTTCTGCTGATATGGGTTCTGCAGATGGTTATGAAGTAAAAGCACGTTTTTCAAGCATTGGTGGTCTTAAAGTTGGCGACAAAGTTGTAATTAGTGGCGTACGTGTTGGGACAGTAAAAAAAGTTAAACTGGATCAAGAAACGTTTCTGGCTGATGTATTCTTAGACATTAATTCTTCGTATCAATTACCTGATGATACGACAGCTATCATCTCAAGTGAGAGCTTGTTGGGTGGTTTATACCTTCAATTAGAGCCAGGCTCTGGTGAAGATATGATTGAGCCAGGTGGCTTGATTGAGTACACACAAGCACCACAGAATCTAGAACAGCTTTTAGGTAAGTTCATCTTTAGCATGCAAGACAAAAAAGAAGATGAGCAGTAAGAGCCTTCTTTCATATTTTTTCCTAATTACGTTTAGTGTTGGAATGCTTCACGCTGCCCCGTCAAAGGCAGCGATGGAAGATTATCCAACGATTGAATTACAAGCTCTGGACAAAACAACGGCGCGTACAATTACGTTTGAAGCACGCGTTGGTTCGACAATTGAGTATGGTCGTTTGTTTATTAAGGTGCAGGCTTGCCGAAAAGCGCCCGCGTTAGAGAAGCCTGAAAGCGCTGGCTTCCTTCAGGTTTGGGAAGTACCACCAGAATCAGAAAAATCTGAATGGGTGTTTTCTGGTTGGATGTTTGCGTCCTCCCCTGCTTTATCTGCGATGGATCATCCAGTTTATGACGTTTGGGTTTTGGATTGTTTAGGTAAGAGTAAAGAGACAATTCAAGCTGAAAAAGAAATGGCTGAGCAAGACGCGAAAGAGAAAGCCGAAGCGGAAGCCGCTAAAAAAGAGGAAGAGTCTGAAGCGGAGAGTGAGCCAGCCGAGGTTTCTGAAGAAGATTCGGATGACGTTATTGACGAAGTCATCGAAAGCGTAACAGATAACGAATAGTTATCTTTTTCTTATCTCGTGCGTCGCATTTCTAGGTAATCTTTTAAAATTTTCCGTGCTGGTATGTCTTTTAATAAAAAATCAGCCGACTTATAGGGCTCAGTTTTTAGCAATTCGTCGTATTTCGCTTGTGGAATTTCGTAGACACCAAATTGTTCTAAATGATCATTAACAAATTGTGTGTCTAGTACTGTAAAGCCTGCTGAGTATAGTCTAGCGCAGAGGTTAATTAGGGCTATTTTACTTGCGTCTTGTTTGAGGGACACCATACTTTCACCGCAAAATATTTGCCCAATTGCTAATCCATACAGCCCGCCAGCCAAAGTTCTTTCGTTATTATCATCATAATGCCAACATTCAACTGAATGGGCATGTCCTTGATTGTGAAGTTCCAAAAACACATCATGGATAATTGGATTAATCCAACTGGTTTCTCTGCTTTCTGTTTTAATACTTGGGTTCGCGCATTCCTTAACGATTGTTTCGAATGCCGTATTAATCGTAATTTCGTAAGGTTTCTTTTTGAGCGTACGCATCAATTTTTTAGGGATATGAATGTCTTTAATCGATAATTGTCCGCGCATTTCAGGCTTATAAAAATTGACGTACGGGCTGTCGATGCTTTCAGCCATCGGAAAGATACCCTGATGGTAAGCATTTAAAATAACGTCAGCTGTGATATCGGTGGCTGTAAACATTTTAGAAATTTATTGACATAACTATTTCAGGGTTTAATCTTTAAAAACTATATTACAATTCTATGAGAGTATCTATGTCGAATAACGTAAATGATTTATTAGAACCATACAGATATGCTGCCGCACCACAGTTGACTTTTATGCAGATTATTATGAAAGAAAATCATGATATCGGCTTCGTCGACGGTTTGGGTCTAACTGATTCTTATGAATACAGCGTCAAAAGCGTTAAAGCCCTTACAAGCTTAGTGAATAAAAATGCAGGTGAGCAGGTATGTAGTGTTAAAGTGATGAGCGGTAAGAGGTCTTATCAAGAAGCGCAGAAAATTATTCAAAAATTAATGGACTGCAAGCTTTAAGCGTTTCCTTTAAATCCAGTTGCAACAACATATGTTTCTGAACTGTCTTTACGGCTTGCTGGCGGCTTGATGTGTTTAATCTTTTTAAAACTCTTTTTCATTAGGGTCAGTAACTCGTCTTGTGTTCCGCCTTGACGAACCTTAGCAACAAAAACACCTTCTGGCTTTAAAACCTCCAAGGCGAAGTGATAGGCTAATTCAACAAGCGCCATAATACGTATGTGGTCGGTATTTTTGTGACCGATTGTATTGGGCGCCATGTCAGACATGATGATGTCAGCGCCATCTTCTGCGCCCATTTCTTTCATAGCCTTCTTCAAAATATCGGGTGCGTCATCATCCATGAAGTCCATTTCAAATAATTTGACGTCTGAAATAGGATCAATTGGTAATAGATCTAGCCCAATAACTTTACACCCTATATTGGCGGCAACCTGACACCACCCACCAGGGGCGGCGCCTAAATCAATAACCATCATACCCGGTTTTAAAATATCTGCTTTTTCGTTAATTTCGACTATTTTATAGGCTGCGCGTGAGCGGTAGCCGTCATGTTGCGCTTTCACGACGTATGGGTCATTTAATTGGCGCTTAAGCCATTTTGTCGACGAAGTCGTACGCCCACGGGCACTTTTTACGTGGGTCTTTTTATTTCGTCCGATATTTTTTTTATCACTCACAATAATTCTTTCTGTCTGTGGTATCTTCTATAGTAACATAATTAAGGTAGAACTGACGCAGCTTGTTACCAATATACCTATTGATGCTGCCATATATACATAGTTATTAGTATCTTTAGAAAAATACGCCAGTCCTAAAAAAAATGAAATAAAGACGCCATAGACAATATATCCACGCGTTAGAACGTGAGATTTTAGCCACGGCAAAGCGCCATATTCGAAATCACCGGCAATCATAAAATCAACCTGTAAGCGTAACATTAGCATACAGGTAAGAATGAATATAATTGCTCTAATACGGTCACGCCCTTTAAAGGTAAACAAGACGATAATAACCCAGATAAGGTCTAGCCATTGACTAGAAAAAGTAATAATTTGTTCACTCATAATACAACGCCCTGATTAAACCATATTTTTACATACAATATACTATATGAACTATAAACATATTTTTCTTTTAACGTTTTGTTTTATGTTGGCATTTGAGCCTGCAAAAGCACAATCAATTATCCGTGATGCGGAAATTGAAACGTATATGAGTGAGTGGTTTGAGCCTATTTTTAAAGCCAATAACATGGCGTCAGAACAGGTTAAAATCATCATTGTCGAAAACCCTGATATTAATGCGTTTGTGGCGGGTGGTTCTAATATTTTCTTCTTCACTGGCTTGTTACAAAAAACAGATAATCCAGAAGAATTAATTGGTATTATGGCGCATGAATTGGGTCACATATCTGGTGGTCACTTGGTGCGCGCTAGAACAGCAATTGAGCGAGCATCATATGAAAGTATTGTCGGGACGATTATTGGTATAGGCGCAGCGATTGCGACAGGCGATAGTGGTGCGGCAGCGGCGGTATCTGGTGGTGGTAATACAATGGCACAGAGACGTTTTTTGTCAAAAACACGTACATTTGAATCTAGTGCTGACCAGGCAGCTTTAAAATCTTTGGAAACAGCCTCTATTAATCCGACAGGACTACTGACCTTTATGGAGAAGTTAGAAAGTGAAGAGTTATTACCAACCTCACAGCAATCCGAGTATGTAAGGTCACACCCATTAACACGTACGAGAGTTGATTCTATGAAATCGGGTGTTGAGCGCTCACGATTTAAATCGACCACGCCTTCTAAAGAATGGGCAAATCAGCACGCACGAATGAAAGCAAAATTAATGGGCTTTATACGCCCCGAACAAGTCTCGTGGGCTTATGATGATTTAGATAAATCCATAGAAGCTGACTACGCGCGCGCCATTGCTTCTTATCGTCAGGATAGGTTTGAAGATTCGATTAAAGTCATTGATAGCTTAATCGCTAAAGAGCCTAAAAACCCTTATTTTTATGAACTTAAAGGGCAGGTTTTATTTGAGTTTGGACGTATTGCTGAAAGTATAGCGTTATACGAAAAATCGTTAGAGATAATGCCAAATGCTAGCTTGGTCAGAATGGCATTGGCGCACGCACAGATTGAGGTCGCACAAGATTCTAATACGGAAATGCTTTCTCAAGCTGTTACAAATTTAAAAAGATCACTGCAAGATGAACCACGCTCAACGCAGATCCACCATTTTCTATCGACGGCTTATGGGCGCATGGGCAAAGAACCTCAGGCACGACTTCATTTAGCGGAAGAGGCGCTCTTAAAGCGACGCTACCCTTACGCCAAGAAGCAGGCGACATATGCGCTAGATAATTTACCTAATAGCAGTCCTGATTGGTTACGAGCTAAAGACATATTATTATTTATAGAGCAAAAAGCGTGAGTAAAATGAGCAAAGTAATGTTAAGCTCTTTGCGCTGTAACAGTTATAAAGGTTACAATAATGCATACGTTAAATTTAGTCATTCATCATAAGGAGAATTCTGTGACGCATATCAATAAGATTTTATTAGGGTTATTAGTACTATTTATCATGGTACCACAGGCGCACGCGCAAGAATTTACCGAGGCTCAAAAAGTTGAAATCAACAAGATGATTGAAGAATACGTGAAAGCAAACGGTAAGGCTGTTGTTGAAAGTGTTGCGCAGTATCAAATGGAAGCACAAGAAGAAGCATTTGCCTCCCAAAATGGTCTTGCTAAAGAATTTATGGCGTCACTAGATGGTCAGAAAAACTTACCTATGACTGGTAATCCTAAAGGTGATGTCACTATTGTTGAATTTTTTGATTACAATTGTGGTTACTGTCGAAAGGCTTTGGAAGAAGTAAATAAAGTTACAGCTGAAGATAAAGATGTAAAAGTTGTCTTTATTGAAATGCCAATTTTAGGACCACAATCAATTGAGATTGCTAAATGGTCGATGGCGGCACAAGAGCAAGGGAAGTATTTCGAATTTCATACGGAAGTAATGAACAAGGGCGGACCTAAAGATGATGCTGCCTTGGAAAAAGTTGCAAAGAAATTAAAATTAGACGTCGCAAAGATGAAAAAAGATAAAGAAAGCGAAGCCGTTAATTTAGCACTGCAGGCTAATATTAAATTAGCTCAAGATCTTGGTATTCGTGGAACGCCAGGCTTTATTGTTGGTTCAGAAGTTATTCGTGGCTATGTCTCTAGTGATTCTCTTTTACAGTCTGTGAAGAACGCCAGAGCGAAATAGTTAAAACGGTTTCAAAAATAAGTAGAGATTAAAGATGGCATCGATATTTAATAAAGTTTTGCTACTGCTTTTTATTTTAATTTGTGGGTATGCAATATTTGGCATCACTCACTTTAAAATCGTTTATCATCAAGCAGAGAACCCTAAACAGGAATTTTTTGTTAGCGGCGATGTTAACTCTAATAAAACACTTGTTGAGTATACATCATATGCTTGTGGAATTTGTAAAAAATCTTATAAACCGTTTAATGATTTTTTAGATATCAGAAAAGATTTTCGTCATGTTGTGCGCCCTATTCTTTTAGGAGATGAAAATGCCGATAGGCTTGTAAAGTTAGCAATCGCTGCAGGGCTGCAAGGAAAGTTTTGGGAGATTCATACTGCTTTCATGGAGTACCCAGAAGTAGAAATTCCTGATGAATTTATTGAAGAAACATCACTTCTTTATGGGCTCAATTATGGGCGTATGTTAGAAGACGTGAATAGCCGTGAAGTCAATAAAATCGCAATGGACAATATTAAAACAATGACTGGCGTTGCTGCGAGAATGCTACCGAGCTATGTTGTGAATCATAATGTTATTGAAGTTATGAAATGGCCGAGTACGACTGAAATTTTACAAAAAGTACAAGACGCAGAAAAATAATTGGAAGAATGTTTATGAATAAAAAATTTTATATTATTGCTTTGTCACTTATGTTGATTGGATTTTCGTATCAAGTAATTGCTCAAGATGAGATGACCACAATTCAAGAATCTGAATCAGTTATTGAAGTAAAAACTCCATACGCATTTGCGACAATTTCAAACGCACCGACTGGGGCTGTGTTTTTTGATTTGATAAATAATGGTGACGAAGAAGACACACTGATTGCTGCGAGTAGTGACGTCGCGCAAATCAATGAAATCCATGAAAATTATATTGATGAAGATGACGGCACTATGATGATGCGTAAAATTCCAGCTATTGTTGTTGGTGCAAAGTCGACTGTTAATTTAAAACCTACTGGTAAGCATATCATGCTAATTAGGCTTAAAGAGCAGTTACGTTTAGAAGATGAATTTGATTTAACGTTGAACTTTGAAAAATCTGGCGCTCAAGTGGTTTCGGTCAAAGTTATTCCGCCTGGAACGCAACCGATGAGTTCGCTAAAGGAAACAGGCGATAAATTAAAAGAAATGATTATGACGATAGATAAAGGAGACGCTGTAGAAAAAGCGCCTATGAATCACAGCCATCATATGGATCATAATAAAATTTTTAGTGATGCTTTGGAATTGAAATCAGAAGAAGTAATGAATGCTGACGCGGTGGATACCGAAAGCAATACTGTGCATTACGAATGAGTAAAATTTTAATTCTTACAGGACCAAATTTAAATCTTTTAGGAACGCGTGAACCAGAAATTTATGGAACGCAAACCTTAAAAGATATTGAGAATATGTGCCTTGAAGAGGCCAAGAAAAATGGACAAGAGATTGATTTTCGCCAATCTAATCACGAAGGTTATTTGGTTGATTGGATTCAAGAGGGCTTAAATGGTTTTGATGGTGTTGTGATTAATGCGGCGGCTTACACGCATACATCTGTTGCCATACATGATGCGTTGAAAATGTTGAACGTGCCGATTATCGAGGTGCATTTATCCGACCCTGAGACGCGTGAAGAGTTCCGCCATCATTCCTACATTACACCTGTGGCGCATAGTGTGATTAAAGGGCGTGGAGCGATTGGGTATGTTGAGGCTTTAACGCTACTCCACGAAATCGTCTGATTTATACCCTTGAATATAAAGAAGCGATGTTAAATCGCTATAGATAATACAATTCATTAGGCTTTCTTTGAGCAACGGCTTTGGGTGATACCCAACGCCGATATCAGCCGTTTGCAGCATGGGTAAATCATTAGCGCCATCACCAACAGCGAGCGTATCTGAGATATCAATGTCTAATTCTTCGCAGTATAAT
>JAMASZ010000167.1 GCA_023301585.1 Alphaproteobacteria bacterium
ATTCAACGTCGTGCTCGTGTTGTCAGAAGACGCTTAGGGCGTATTCGTTTAGAACCGGGTGACGTGTTGTTAGCTGTTGGTGCGCAAAAAGATGTTAATTCAATGCGTGATCAAACAGATGCGATGGTGCTGTCTGGCTCTAAAGAAGAATTACCGATTCCTAAGAAGGCACCTATTGCGGCGGCTATTTTCTTTGGGACTGTTTTATGTGCGTCTACTGGATTTTTATCCATCACGGTTGCGGCGATTACAGGGGCGATTTTGTTGATTGCCACAGGGTGTTTAAATATCAGACAAGCAACGCGGGCAATTGACCGAAAAATTTTACTGCTTGTTGGCTCTATGTTGGCATTAAACGTTGCGCTTCAAGCCAGTGGTGGGGCGCAGTTTATTGCTGATTTAATGCTCAAAGCACCGTTTGCGGATACGCCAATTTACATGGCTGCGTTGTTATTCATTATCGTAGCTATTTGTACCAATATTTTATCGAATAATGCCTGTGCGATTTTGTTCACGCCGATTGCTATGGGAATGGCGGTAAACATGGGCGTAGACCCGGTTATATTCGCGATTACAGTGATTTTTGCGGCAAACTGTTCCTTCGCGTCACCGATTGGATATCAGACGAATTTACTTGTAATGGGACCTGGGCATTATCGTTTTAGGGACTTTATGAAAGCTGGAATACCCCTTGTCCTAGTGCTTTGGGTTGCTTATATCTTTGTCGCTAAATATTACTTTGGACTATAACAAGAAAATTTATTATAAATAGAACATGTCATTAAATTCTTATAACCCACATACACGATACCGTGACCGCGCAACGCAAAAAATGATGAACTTCTTCAAGTTTATGGCATTTCTATTGATTTGTGCCTTATTCGGTTTTTGGTTGGGTAAGCAGTATGGTGCGCAGCATTTAATTACGCTAAAAGATAATGTTGCAAGCTTAGAAATTGAGCGCGATAAGTTACAAGAAAATGTTACTGAGCTGAGCGCCAAAGCGCAAACTGCTGATAAACGCTATGAGCAATTGCAAGAAGAAGTAAACAGCATTATTCCAAAAGGTCCTATGCAGGATTTAGTAACGCTTGTTCGTACGCAGTTGGAGCAGGGAATGGATCCGCAACGTCTTTCATCTGCAATACGTTCTGCGCGTCCGCCGTCTAATTGTAGCAATCCAGAAACAAAACGATTTGTGGTTAAAACGCCCGCTTATAATGGCCCAACAAGTTTTGCTGCTGTGGCTGAGGGCGGTGTGATTATATCTGGCGCAGGTAAGTCGGCACGTAATGTTAAAGGATTACCAGAAGCATGGTATGATCCAGCAAAATCAGTTACGCTTGTTTTTAAACATGGTGATAAGATGGAGCAGAAAAGTGGTGTGCTTCCATTAAGGTATTCTGTTGTTCACAAAGACAGGGAATACCGATTTACGATTGAGAAGGGCGCGCGTTCTTTCGCAAAAGTAATCTTCGACTCTTGCGCATATCCATAAACATCAAATAGTTTAGATTTGGTTCTAAGCGGCAACCATCGCTTTTTTACGAGCGGCTGTTGTTTCTTTTGCTTCGTTAATTAGACGAAGAGCCGCAGCAGCGGATTCTTCCGTTGTTTTATCACCAGCTAACATACGTGAAACTTCACCAACACGTTCATCGAGCGTTAACTCACGAACAGAAGACACCGTTGTAACACCATCAGTTTTTTTACTGATATATAAATGTTGCTCACCACAAGAGGCAACTTGCGGGCTGTGTGTAATGATAATAACTTGAGCTGTGTCCGCCATGCTGGAAACACGTTCCCCGAGAGCCGCAGCCGCGGAGCCACCAATACCTGTATCCACCTCATCAAAGACGAGAGTAGGTGTTCTCTGAACACGCTGTAATACAACTTTAACAGCCAAGATCATACGCGCTCGCTCCCCACCAGATGCTGTTTCAGAAATTGGACTGAATGGCATGCCGGGGTTCATACGGGCGGTAAATGTAATTTCATTAAATCCACGTTCTGTCCAAGTTTCATGTGGCTTCTCTTCCACAACAACTTCAAATTCAGCACGTTTAAGTTTAAGGGGAACAAGTTCATTTGTAATATCTGTACTAAGTTTTTTACCTGCTTCAATGCGCTTTTCAGTAAGGACATGAGCATGTTCACGATAGTTATGTTGAGCATCTGCAAGCTGTTGGTCAATTTCTTTTACGCGCTCTTTACCATTACGGATACGGGCAAGCTTATCGGACATTTCAACAAAGAACCCATACAGATTATCGAATTCAATTTCATTATCGTCTGAGATGCTTTCTAGCACAGCAAGGACATCACCATAATATTTCAAGGGTTCCGTATCAATTTCATACTTAGGAGAAATAGTACCAATTTCTTTAACAGCGCCTCGTAAATCAGTTAGAGCTGTCGCAAGGAGACGTTTTAATTCTTCTACAACATCCTCTTCTAAATTATCTTGGTTCTCGATTGAGGCATTAATCGCAGAGAGGTTAACAACAACCCCATTACCAGCAATAAGGCGACCTAATATGGACTGTAAGGCTTCTGATGTTTCTTTAGCTATTAAAAGCTTTGAATATTCCTCTTGAGCTTCTTCAAGAAACCCTTCGCGCATTTCAATTTCGTTGAATTTATTAACGACGCCTTCAATTTCAACAAGGTGTTGTTT
>JAMASZ010000168.1 GCA_023301585.1 Alphaproteobacteria bacterium
ATCTCACCGTTATTAATAATGCTAACTATAAGGATTTTTCTAACCGACGCAACTAATTGGAGAAATAATATTTTAAATTAAAGGATTTATGCCAGCAAACTTAGTAATGGTCGGAGTGAGAGGACTTGAACCTCCGACCCCTCGCCCCCCAGGCGAGTGCGCTACCAAACTGCGCTACACTCCGACAATATCAATATATAGGACCGCCACAATTACGCATTACGGAGATGACCATACATACCCGTTAAAACATTATCATTGATTTTCGCCAAACTAGGAGCTTGAACCCCTTCTTGACGCTTAAAAACAAGACTTAGGCTAGCTGGTTGATTAAGGTATCTTAGATAACCTGTTTTTTCCCTATCCTCAATACCATCACCATATTTTTTATAACAAGTTGGTTGGCTGAAATTCTTTCTATCTAGAACCCGACCTAAAGCATGAAGTGACAGAGCTACCCCCCCCCATCGTCCACCCCCCAGAAGTAGAGAAAAAAGCTGCCTTTACATCAACGGCAGCGGCAAGCCCAATACTGGCATACATGAAGTTAGTTTTAGCGTTACACCAACCATTATTCTTACCTGGAGTTACATACGAAACCCCAAAATCTATAGTCTTCGAGCTAGAAAGCATGTCTGCTAAGTGTTCATTTTCATGCCTAATAGCGTCTAATACAGCTTCCTTATTAACCATATCAGTATGTTTCATAGGCGCTTTTGCCTGCATCTCTAAAAAACCACCTAGGCACTCTGGGTTCTCTTGCAACTCCAGAACAGGGCGATACCCAAGAAACCGCTTTAGGTAGCTCAGCTTTGTGCCATCATACCGTTTTAAAGATAACTTAACGTGGTAACTGTCACCCTCTTCTAAATTTCTAACCGCCTTTATAACTGCTTCAGACTTTAGCGATGCGGAATCTTTAACAGCGTGGCGAAGTGCGCGAGCAATAGCCGTTCTTTCTATCTGACTCTGTTTTAATTTTCTTTGCTCGTATTCTCCCCGTTGCTTTAGGTCTTCCAATGCAGCATTAGGGTTATTTTCTTCGTCTGCCCTCATAAGATCACCAACAGACGCGGCACGGTCTAGCTCATTTAATTTTATAGACATAACACCTCCATGTAAAATTGTAATTTACCGATACTGGAAATTTTTACAACTGTTTTTTAAAATCGCGCTAGCGCGGTAACATCATGAAATCAAATACTCTCCTAAAGAACATTAAATAACCAGAACTTTTCTCTTTACCACCACCAAACCATTATGTTAACACCTCCCCTTGCAAAACAAGGAAACAGATTATGAGCAACGCTTTAACAGCAGAACAAAGAACAGCATATAGATTTGCTAAATTTGAAACCCATTTGAAAAGAGATGAGCTAGGATTAGCTAGATTTTCTTTTCTTGCGCTCGTTACAACTAAATTCGGTGGTGAAACTGAGCTTACAATAAACCAAGCATACCTTAATGCGACCCATGCCTACGCAGAGCATATCACTAGTATGGAACACCCTACAGAAACAGCAAGTGCCGATAGTTTATTAGACTCAATCGAGAACCGCTCTGAGTTGGGTAAGTTGGCATCGCATGTGATTGAGACTTCCGCGAATAAAACCATGGCGACACTTTATCTGTTTAGAGACTTTAGAAGAGCTTCCTTAGCAAATGATCGTACCGCAGCACAAAAAGAGTTCGCGGCACTTGCAAAACGCAGATTTGGAAGCTCTTTGGTAAAAACGTCTGTCGAACTATCTAGACTGACTACAGGTACAGAATCCCTAGACCTTAATCAGTAGAAATCATAGAGCGCATAGTTTTTAGCTCTTCCAACATCACTTCAAGCGCTGAGCGTTCATTATCGCTCAAATTCGCTTTAGAACTGTTAGATGCTTCAGCTGTTTGCTGAGGAGCAGGCACTTTCGGAGAAGGTGCTGTCGCGTTCTGACTATTTGCAGCTTGAGCAGCTTGTTCAACGATTTTCGCCTTCCCCTGACCCTTCAGAAGCTTTTGAACACCTTTGATAGTGTAGCCATCTGTGTAAAGCAGGTGGTGAATATGTTGTAGTAATGCCACATCTTCTGGACGGTAATAACGACGACCACCGCCACGTTTCAATGGACGTACTTGGTTAAACTTAGTCTCCCAAAAACGTAAGACATGCTGTTGCACATCCAGAAGGTCTGCTACTTCGCTAATCGTACGGAAAGCGCCAGACGCCTTCTTAGTTTTCTTCATCGCGCGCGATGCGTCGTAAGAAGTAGAAGAAGCATCAGCGGAAGAAGGTGACTTCTTGGCGTCTAATTCGCTATCTGCCGCTTCGTTTGTGTGACCTGAATTTTTTGTTGTTACGTTGTTCATAACGACCCTAACCTAAATTTAAAATTGACTTGTTGTATCAGTAACTTGTACGGCTTTGTTAATACGCTCTTTTAAGACATGTGAAGCACGGAAAACCAAAACCTTACGAGGTGAGATTGGAACCTCTACCCCAGTTTTTGGATTACGTCCAACGCGCGCTTTCTTGTGCTTTACGCCGAAACTTCCGAAAGACGAAATCTTCACATTGTCTTCCTCAACTAATGCTGCCATCACCTCATCGAGGATTTGCTCAACCAAGTCTGACGATTCATTACGAGACAGCCCTACCTGCTCATAAACAGACTCTGCCAAATCAGCACGTGTAACTGTATTGTTCTCCATAGCCATCTCCTATTTATATACTTCGATACTATGCCCTAAAAATTTAAACGTCAACGGGTTGCACAACTTAATCACAAAAAAGTGATTCATTTCAAAGGGGTTAGCCCATTTCCTTAAAACTTGCATCTGACCACCTATCGCTTTAATCACCCCAAAAATCCTCCCCCAAGCCCAAAAATCCATTAGTTCGTTCGCACGGATTTGGTTTTGAAATCGTTATGTATCTGTTTTTATTTGATTTATCCAATAGTTCCTTTGTCGCGCGCATGCGCTCCCGATCCATTATTTGCGCATACATAATCTGCTTTAAGAAAAGGCGATTTAGAACCAACGCCTTGGCATATTCACGATACACCACAGAGCGCCCGCCAGTTTTCAGCGCGTTGAGAGAAGAGCGTGCTTTCCCCTTATCGGATTTTGGTCCTGTTGAGTTTTTCCAAGGCTGCCATTTCTTAATAGCTGCTGCCTGTTTGCGCCTACGCTCTTCTGTCCATCCATTTGCCATAAACGCAGAGTAGCATTTTAAAACTTAAACTTAAAGGAATATTTTCCCATATCGTTTTTCTACTTAGGAAGTTCTGGTGGTGGAAATTCATTGGGGCGTTTCATATGCGCTATTGGGTTTTCTGTACTATCCAATAGATTCTTCATCTCAACGCCATCATATACTTTGCGTAGCGTCCAGTTCTTGTCTTCACCCTCAATCACCCAAACATCACAGTTATTGGGTGTTTCCAACTCTTTCCATGCATCCAACCCATGTAGATGAAACCAGTGAGTGACAATTGCCTTCATAACGGCGCCATGAGAAACAACAACATGATCTTCCTCCCCTTCAAGCACATCACGCGTGAATGTCCCATCCATCCATGTGCGAACATGATGTAAGACATCCATCGGTGAATCCCCCATGAAAGGTTTGCTCGAAAAAGCATCATTTTGATACAACCTGTAAGCCAAGCCATGAAAGGTCTTTGCCAGCCATCGTTTAGCGGGGTTTTTAATTGTCTGAATATAAGGCATTAAGCCAAAGCTTTGTTCGTCAAAAAGCGGGTCTATATGCCAAGTGGGTTTTGTACCTTCGCCAAAATGGTCACCAATACCCTGCAAGATACCCGAAAAACTTTGTTGCGAGCGTAACATTCTCTGGTCCAAAAGAGCGGCCATTTATTGATAGATTTTTGATTAAACAAATCCGTTAAAAAGTGACCGCATTTGAGTGTCAAATGGGCGTGCTCAGGGTCTAGAGGCACCCCTGAATCACCATATTTGGCGTAATTATCAGAATTTTTCTGCCCCAAAGAAGGCGCGTGACGGATTAATATAAGTCGCATAGCTGGATTATGCTAAATATTATGTATATTTGTCAACCATTTCCTAAAGTGCTAATAGCGCTAGAACCTAACGAGTGCAGCGCCCCAAGTTAGTCCGCCGCCCATTGCTTCGAGTAAAAGCATGTCACCGCGCTTGATGCGGTTGGAGGTTACGGCTTCGTTTAATGCCAAGGGGATTGAGGCGGCGCTAGTGTTGCCGTGGTGATCGACGGTGACTACGACTTTGTCCATCGACATGCCTAATTTCTTGGCGGTGGACTCAATAATACGGATATTTGCCTGGTGGGGAACGAGCCAGTCAATTTGGCTGGCGTCAATTTTGTTATGCTCCAACACCTCACCCACGACATCTGCCATATAGCTGACGGCGTATTTAAAGACTTCGCGCCCCTGCATCACCACATGCCCTGTATCGCCCGTGGAAGATACACCGCCAGAGGTTTGCAATAGTTCGCGTTGATTACCGTTTGCGTATAGATGAGTAGAGTGTATGCCCTGCCCGTCTAATCCGTCCGTATGGTCGGTGGCTTCGAGGATAACGGCGCCTGCGCCATCGGCGAAAAGTACGCAAGTTGTTCTGTCGGTCCAATCAACAATGGAAGACATTTTTTCTGCGCCGATAACCAGAATGCGTTTTGCCTGACCGAGTTTGATAAAGTTGTCAGCGACACTTAGGGCGTAGACAAAGCCAGTACAAACCGCCTGCACATCAAAAGCCAAACCAGCCTTTATGCCCAATTCCGCCTGCACCTTTACCGCGACGGAAGGGAAGGTTCGGTCTGGTGTCGTGGTGGCAACGACTATGCCATCAATGTCATTGGCATCTAGAGCTGAACGCTCCAAAGCCTGCTTAGCAGCGTTTACAGCCATATCGCCTGTTGTTTCATCATCGGCAGCAATATGGCGGGACTTGATACCACTACGTTGGACAATCCACTCATCCGTTGTATCAACGATTTTTTCCATGTCAGCGTTTGTAAGAATTTTCTCTGGCAGATACGCGCCTGTAGATTTGATAGTGGAATATAGGCTCATTACTTTAAATTACACTCCGACGACAGAAACGAATGTTTCTTGTTCCATTAATTCTTCAATTTCTTTTGATACGCGATCATTAAAGCCGTTTCTGACCAATTCCACCGCGGTGAAAATAGCGTTTTCAGTAGCGATGATGTCACTGCCCCCATGGCTTTTGACACAGATACCATCAACCCCTAAAAACATGCCACCGTTATAACGGCGCGGGTCGACCTTTTCCTTCATT
>JAMASZ010000169.1 GCA_023301585.1 Alphaproteobacteria bacterium
TTATGACAGGAACAGATAAAATTTTGTTTTCTTCCATAGGTGATAAAGCGACGTTTTTTAACATTGAAAATGCTAAAATTTTGACTGAAAAAACCTCTCAAGCAGCTTAAAAAAAATCAATTTTTTAGATAATAATATTTATTTCATAAGGTGTTGTTTTTAAATGGTTTTCTATGTGAAGAACTCTTGTTTTTTGCTGTGTTTATAATGCCCGAAATGCTATAAATAATTATTCAAAATAATATGTTTGAAATACAGATTTTAAGCAAAATTAATGGACAGATAAATGAGTGAAACAGCGAAAAAAACGGACCTTGATATGACTTCTGATGCGGCGAATGAAACTAACGAATATGGTGCGGATTCCATTAAGGTTTTACGTGGGCTTGAAGCTGTCCGTAAGCGCCCTGGTATGTATATCGGCGATACAGATGATGGTACTGGCTTGCACCACATGGTGTATGAAGTCGTTGATAACGCGATTGATGAAAGCTTAGCGGGGCATTGTGACCGCGTTGATGTAATGATTAACAGCGATGGATCTGTAACGGTTAAGGATAACGGTCGTGGTATTCCTGTTGATGAGCATTCGGAAGAAAAAGTATCTGCCGCGCAAGTGATTATGACCCAGCTTCATGCTGGTGGTAAGTTTGACCAAAACTCTTATAAGGTTTCAGGTGGTTTACACGGAGTGGGTGTTTCTGTTGTGAATGCGCTGTCTGAATTCTTAGATTTGACCATCCGCCGTGACGGCAAGGAATGGACAATGCGCTTTACGCATGGTGATGCTGGCGAAGATTTGAAAGCTGTACGTGATTTAGAAGAAGGTGAGCGTAATGGGACGGAAGTTACGTTCCTGCCATCGACAGGCACCTTCACAATGGTTGAATTTGATTTTGAAACATTGGAAGACCGTCTGCGTGAATTGGCATTTTTAAATTCTGGCGTAAATATTTACCTAACGGATAAACGTGGCGAAGAAGATAAAGTTTCTCATCTGCATTATGAGGGTGGGATTGAGCGCTTTGTGGAATGGTTAGACCGTTCTAAGAAAACAATTATGAAAGAGCGCGTGTCTTTTTCTGCTTTTGATGAAGAAGCAGGTATTACCGTGGAAGCGGCGCTTGAATGGACAGAGGCGTATCATGAAACGATGCTTTGTTTTACAAACAATATTCCACAACGTGACGGTGGTACGCACTTAGCGGGTTTTCGTTCTGCGTTAACAAGAGCTATTTCAAAGTATGCTGATGAAAAAGGCATTTTGAAAAAGGAAAAAGTGAAGCCAACTGGTGAAGATATGCGTGAAGGTTTAACGTGTGTTTTATCGGTTAAAGTGCCTGACCCTAAATTCTCATCACAAACAAAAGATAAGCTTGTGTCATCAGAGGTTCGTCCCGTTGTTGAAGCCGCTATGGCAGAACATTTTGGTACTTGGTTGGAAGAAAACCCAGTTGAGGCAAAAGCAATTGTTGGTAAAATTGTTGAAGCATCTGCTGCGCGTGAAGCGGCGCGCCGTGCGCGTGACTTAACACGTCGTAAAGGTGTGATGGATATTTCAAACCTGCCAGGGAAATTGGCGGATTGCCAATCGAAAGACCCAGCAGATTCTGAAATCTTTATCGTTGAGGGAGACTCAGCGGGTGGTTCTGCGAAGCAGGCACGTTCACGTCGTAACCAAGCTATTCTACCGTTACGTGGCAAAATTTTGAACACAGAGCGTGCGCGTTTTGATAAAATGTTAGGCTCTGAACAAGTGGGAACGCTTATTACAGCGCTTGGTACAGGTATTGGCCCAGAAGAATTTGACGTTGATAAAATTCGTTATCACAAAATCGTTATCATGACCGATGCGGACGTCGATGGATCACACATTCGTACGCTGTTGTTGACGTTCTTTTTCCGTTACACACCAGAAATTATTGAGCGTGGGTATTTATACATCGCGCAACCACCGCTTTATAAAGTAAAACGTGGAAATAGTGGTGAAACATATCTGAAAGATGATAGTGAGCTGGAGCAGTATTTAATTAATGCAGCATTGTCTGACTTAAAATTACGCGATGCGCGCGGAGTTGAGCGTGCGGGTAATGACTTGCAAGATTTGATTCTATCAATTGCAAATATCCGTCCAAAAGTTGAAGCATTGGGCCGTAAGGTTTCTAATCGTGATGCGATTGAACAAGCGGCAATTATTGGCGCGTTTGATGAGAAAATTTTCGATGATGCGAAGTTTGGTGATAGTAAAGCTAAAGAATTATCGGATCGTATGAATGTTATGGCGCGCAAAAATGAAGATACGTGGAAGGGTGAATTTACTGCTGTTGGTGGGTATCATTTAAAACGTATGGTGCGTGGCGTGGCGGAAGAGCTACGTATTTCAATTGATAGTTTACGTTCGCGTGAAGCACGCGCAATTTTTGCGGCGCAAGATTTAATCTCTGATAATTTTGATGGTGTAGCAGAAATTATTGTCGGTGATAAATCACTAGCGAAAGTAAACGGACCAAATGGTTTCTTTGAAGCGGTGTTGGCACAAGGTAAAAAAGGTCTACAAATAGCACGCTACAAGGGTTTGGGCGAAATGAACCCAGAGCAGTTGTGGGAAACAACGCTTGACCCAGAAGCACGTATTTTATTGCAAGTAACAGTAAAAGATGCGGAGAAAGCGTCAGAGTTATTCTCGACCTTAATGGGTGACGTAGTTGAACCCCGCCGTGAGTTCATTCAAGAGAATGCGTTGAAGGCTTCGGTGGATACTTAGAGAAAATCTATGAAGTTTTTTAAATCTAAGCGCTTTATTTATAGTCTCATATTAACGTTTTTCTTATTTCCTGTTTTAGTACCTGCGGGAACGATAGCTGCTATACCTATGCCAAATATAATGTTAATTTATTTTTCTTTATTTCCTATGAACTTAGGTGATTATTTTTCTTGGATTTTTAATCTTTGGTTACTTCATGTGCCTTCATTTTTAATAACATTTTTAATTGTTTATTTGATATCTCATGTTGTGGTCTATAGAAATAGACATGCATATAAATGGAAGAGTAAATGACATCATTATCACAAAAATTAACGGATATCGTATCTCAAGCATTTGAAGCGTGTGAATTGCCTGCTGATTTAGGGCAGGTGAGGGTTTCTGATCGTCCTGATTTGGCGCAGTTCCAGTGTAATGGTGCGATGGCGGCGGCGAAAGTGGCAAAGAAAAACCCGCGTGAGATTGCGCAGAGCGTTGTCGATGAATTGTCAAAGAACGAAATTTTTTCAAAAATTGAAATAGCGGGTCCTGGGTTTATTAATTTGAATGTAACTGATGCGTGGCTTCAAGAACATTTGGTGAGCGTTAACGCGGGCAGTAATTTTGGTGTTGATGTAACGGACGAAACACGCACGATTATATTTGATTATGGTGGCCCTAATATTGCGAAGCCAATGCATGTTGGGCATTTACGCGCGTCAATTATTGGCGATAC
>JAMASZ010000170.1 GCA_023301585.1 Alphaproteobacteria bacterium
CAGTTTGGGACCACTTTGGGCTCCCCCAGCCAGCCCAGGCCAAGCTACCATAGGCCAGGATAGCCAAGGCCAAGGTACCATAGCCCAGGCTAGCATAGGCCAAGGTACCACAGGCCAAGTTGCCATGGGCCAGGCAAGCCTAGGCCAAGCTGGAATAGGCCAGGCAAGCCAGGCAGTGAAAAAAAATCAGTCCTTCAAAAGCCAGTGGGAATCTGTGGAGGCGCTGGTCGTGGTCGCGTTGCTCCACTTGTCCTACGCGGCGGCAGGCACCCTGGTGGAGTGTGGTGGACCGTCAGCGGGTGGAGTGTGGGTGCTGGCGGGCCTGGGGAAGAGGCCAAGTCACTCCCAAGACCCTTGCCAAGCGTGGATTAGACCGGGAGAAGAATCGCTGAAATCGGGTCCCTTTTTTTCAGGCAGGCATTTTTCCCCCTTGGAAAGTGCAAAAGTCGAAAATCCTAAAATCCGAACCGCTAAAGCTAGAGCAACGTGCCATACCTTTTTGGAAAGGGAAAATTATTCAAAAAATTATCCATAAAAGGGGAAAGTTGGCCCATGTCGACAGGAGAGCGAGAAAACGCCAGTAACTGACTGACCCTGACCTTTTCAAAGCCCACTTGCCAAATAAGTTTCTGGACACTGGCTGAGGGTCCATGAGAGTGTCCTAGAGCCTCACCCGTCCCCGTGCTCTGGGCTATG
Source organism: Alphaproteobacteria bacterium (assembly GCA_023301585.1). Lineage (GTDB taxonomy): Bacteria > Pseudomonadota > Alphaproteobacteria > Micavibrionales > Micavibrionaceae. The sequence continues at coordinate 697 of JAMASZ010000170.1, forward strand.
TAGTGGTGAGAACTGGGGAAATGGGCTCTGGGGCAGGCAGAATCCGGGAATCGGGACTCCATTTGGGCGAAATAATCGGGGTAGGTTGAAATTCTCACTTGTGCAAGACCATCCTTCACTCGTAGCACGTAAGGGAAAAAATACCGTTTCGGGCAATTTAGAGGCCGAATTCGACCTCGGACCATAAAATAAAAGTTGCTTAGAATCTTGTTTTACGTAGATCTGGTCAGGCAGTTTGAAAAATATTTTCTCATTCGGACGAGCAAATCGCATTCTGCTTATGGTCGCCGCCCGATTTCCTGTTTTTTTCCTTCGGTCGACTTTGGGCGTCCGTTTCGGCCAAATTTAGGCATATTAGGCACTGGTACTATAAAATTGAAAGTGTAGAACCGAGAATTCTGCAAGGCTGCAAAGAGGTTTTGGGAAAAATTTGGTAAAGCGAATCGCTCGTGAGTAAGCGATCCGCAAAAGAACCCGAGTTGGAAAAAAATGGGAAATCGGGCGGGAAATAATTCGAAAATGGACGATTTTCGGGAGCCGAAAACGAGTGTTTGGAGGGCGAATTCGAGGTCAGAGTATAAAAGCAAAGTTGCTTAGAATCTTTTTCCGCCTAGATCTAGTCAGACAGTTTGAAAAATATTTTCTTAAACCAGCGAGTAAGTCGCGATTTGCTTATGATCGCCGCTCGGTTTCTCGTTTTCTTCCCCTTGAAAAAGCCACATTTTGGCCGCTTTTTGCGCCCCCAGCCTGGCTAGCACAGACCAAGGTAGCACAGACCAGGCAAGCACTATATTTGAGTTTCAATTATGGGTTGGCTACAAAAAGCCTACAATGTGCCAGCCTTAAACTTCGGAAAATGTGTTAATAACAATCTATTAAAAATTTGCCAATTTACTATCTCTAAGTACTGTCCAGATTCCGGAAGGGAATTTTGTAAAAAATAATGGATTATAAAAGTGATAATTGCAAGCATACAAAACTACTGATTTCGGACGGATAATTGTTGGATCAATTTATTAACAACCTATGTAAAACAGGGACATAAAAATCAAACTTCTTGAATGGTATGGATAAACTTAAATAGAAAATGGTAGCAACAGAAAAATACTTTTTTTTTTGCTCGTTGTGCGACATGAGAAGCTCCCTCAGTTATAAAGTTTGTATGTAAATCTCGTTCTTTCTCTCGTGGTCAAAGTCATTTTTACATCACGCTCTCGGTCACATTTTTCAATTTCTCTTCGGAAAGTCTCGGCCGCACAAACTCTCGTGTTGAGAAGAACTCCTCAGCGGCGCTCTTTCTCTAGGCCTGCGGGTTCTTCTTCATGAGCTCGATGTCCGAGTCCATCATGTCCTTGACGAGCATGTTGAAGTCGACCTTGGGCACCCAGCCGATCTTCTCCTTGGCCTTGGTGGGGTCGCCGAGGAGCTCCTCGACCTCGGTGGGCCTGTAGTACTTGGGGTTGACCTTGATCCGGACCTGGTCGGTGCCCTTCTCCTTGCCGATCTCGGAGTCGCCGGAGCCCTCCCACTCGATCTCCTTGCCGATGTACTTGAACGTGGCCACGACGAACTCGCGGACGGAGTGCATCTTGCCGGTGGCGATGACAAAGTCGTCGGGCGCGTCGAGCTGGAGCATCTTCCACATGCACTCCACGTAGTCCTTGGCGTGGCCCCAGTCGCGCTGCGAGTCCAGGTTGCCCAGCTCGAAGTAGTCGAGCTGGCCGAGGGAGATCTTGGCCACGGAGCGGGTGATCTTCCGGGTCACGAAGGTCTCGCCGCGGCGGGGACTCTCGTGGTTGAAGAGGATGCCGTTGCAGGCGAACATGTCGTAGGCCTCCCTGAAGTTGATGACGGACCAGTAGGCGAAGAGCTTGGCCACGCCGTAGGGGGAGCGCGGGTAGAAGGGGGTCGTCTCCTTCTGCGGCACCTCCTGCACCTTGCCGTACAGCTCGGACGTGGAGGCCTGGTAGAACTTGACCTGGCGCTCCAGGCCGCACGTCTTGATGGCGTCCAGGAGGCGGAGGGTGCCGACGGCCACCACCTCGGCCGTGTACTCGGCCAGGTCGAAGCTGACCTTGACGTGGGACTGGGCGGCGAGGTTGTAGATCTCGGTCGGCTTCACGGTCGAGATGATCTTGACGAGGCAGGTGCCGTCGATCAGGTCGCCGTAGTGGAGGACCATGTTGCCGCCGCGGTGGGTGTTGGGGTCGTCGTAGAGGTGGGCGATCCGGCCCGTGTTGAAGGTGGAGGAGCGACGGACGATGCCATGGACCTGGAAGTTGGGATTGGATTTGTTTCAAATATTCATTCTTATAAGACAAAAGAATTGATTTGGGACGGATTATTTTCGGATCAAATTCTTAGCGATCTGCGTCAAACAGGGACATCAAAATCAAAGATGTTGAGTGGGATGGATAAACTTAGTTATAAAATGGTAGCAACAGAAAAATACATTTTTTTTATTTGTTGTGAGACATGAGAGGCTTCCTCAGTTGAAAAGTGCATATGTAAATCTTGTCCTTTCTCTTGCGGTCAAAGTCATTTGCAAAATATCTAGGTCATATTTTCCTATTTCTCTTCGGAAAGTCTCTGCCACACAATGCAAAGTCCAAATAATTTTTTTTGCGCACAAGCACTAATATTACTGTAAGAACATCTCAATATCAAATTGCAAAACACAATATGGATGTCTTGTTCTTGATCTGTTGTTAAATAACATTGCTTTTAGAATGACATGGAAGATTTTTTCGGGCAGATTTCGTTTAGTCAAGTCTGTTTTTTCGTTTATTAAAATTCAGAGAACCGAAACAGAGTCCCTGGGGCCGGTGGTTGTCGTTGTTCGCCAAGGTCGAGGAATCGCAAATCCGAGACCACTTTAGCCCCTTGAACTTTTGACGCCGCTTCTCGTGAGCTACTTTTGGTGATTTATTTCGCCCGTTTAGCGAAGATCTGGTTGTTTTTGCGAAACTTTGCGAAACTTTACGTAAACCGCTAGTTTCGTTTTCGCGGAACCGTAGTTTCGCTGACATCACGCAACCTGTACAACGATTTTTGGCTAGGGTAGAACCAGGTCATATTTTTGAAATCTACCAATTTTGTTGGGATTTTT
>JAMASZ010000171.1 GCA_023301585.1 Alphaproteobacteria bacterium
GAGAGAGAGCGAGAGAGAGAGAGAGAGAGAGAGAGAGAGAGAGAGAGAGAGAGAGAGAGAAAGAGAGTGTGCCAGTCCAATCCAAGGTTGCTGCATATCTGAAGGAGTTTAAAAGATGAGTTATTATATCTTTGAGCTGAGTCAACATGAGGAAAGAAATTGAGAAGAAATAGACTCACATGCGGATACTGGAGTTGATGGCATACATATGACAGTGTTGTGGTACTCTATGAAAGGTGACAGACTCTAAATTTTCTGCAGAAAGAGAGTATTTCATGAGATTCATGGTACTACATCGATCATTGCATATGACTACCCCGCAACATGGAAAGTTTGGGTTTTTGATTTTTATCAGTACCTATATTTTGGGGATAGGATGAGTCGTACTTTGATTTGTCAAAACAAACTTTGGTCTTATGGACATCAAGTTCAAGATGTACCCAAGAAATTTGACAGCAGTTCTAGACATGATATTACAACTGATGGCTTGAATATTTCCCTTCAGTTAAATAGAATTATTTCCGACTTCAGGTCTCAGTTACATACACAATGATGAGACTAATGATATTGAAATGACATCATCAGAGGAGTGAAAATCTCAATTTACTGGGTTTGAAACACACAAAATGAGATTTTTTTGAAAGAAGTGGAAGACAATGCAGATGAGGAAACAATTATAATCGGTGAGGCATATTCTCCCCTCTTGGTTGGAGCCAAAGATGATAGACTGGTTATAGGAAGAGTTGCTCAAAGGTTTTGGCGGTACACGTTTTCCAACCTAACAGTCTTACGATGCGGCGATTGTGGAGGACAATCAGTTAGCTGCTAAGCTTGGGTCCCAAGTTCAAGTTACAATATGATATGGACAGTGTGGTAATCCACTTACAGGGATGGTAGAAGAGCAGTGTCATGCAATGGCACCTGGAGAAAATGAAATGAGTGGTAATTCAATTCCGAGAACCATGACTGAAGTGATGGACGTATCTATTGATGGGAACAGGTGTACTACAATCATGTCTCCCCCGGTTCTGGGAAAGTGATTGAGAGTTGGTTTGGAGAAGGCAAAGAATACTATCACGAGTACAAGTTAGATATGTTTCAAGAAAGTATAAATGCCGACTGACCGGAGTTACTCAGCAGAAATGGGCCATATGTTTGCAAATAGGTGACCTAGGTTGAAAAGCAACTGGTATTCAGATACTGCTTTCCCAATAGATATACCTGCTCACATCTTCACTTGTGTCCAGACTACAGCAAATGGTGATGTTCTCACCAAGGTCATTCCATTGAAGACAAATGGAGATGCACACAAGGGTCTTGTTGATCTCGTTGATAATGATGGTGTGCCTGAAGTGATGAACACTGATGGTTCCAATGAATATTCTGGAAAATACATTGCAAAAAGATCTACTTGAGACATTTAGCTAAGAAAACTGAGCCATGCGTCCCTTGACAGGATAAGTCATAGGGTGGGTTCAGGGATATAAACGGAATATTTTTATCCTTGATACAGGCTACAAAATCTCCCAAGAGACATTGATGTTACCTTGATAAATTGGTGGCCACCCTCCAGCGGTTCAGTGCCCGGGATTGTCCTGGGCAGTATGGGTGGAGTGCCAATGAAGCCATGGTGGTTGGAGAAATCCCATATATCACTATGTTCAGTTCATTTAGTGTGTGTGTATATATATTCCAAAGATAATGATGGAGTGTTCAAGTTAGAAAGGTGGACTGGAATTATTCAGGAGTACAGAAGCGGAAACTGTTATTGGTTGCTTGTACAGTTCGGGTCAGAAATAATGAGTTCTACCATGTTTGACATTCCTAAGGAAAATGCTGGCTTGTCTGAGACAAAAAGTTAAGCCAAAAATCTTAACAACTTCTTCAATCTGAAGATCAGGGACTGGGTCAGTGATTCTGAGCTAGGTGAAGAACAGCTCAGTCAGATGGGAAGTCATGACCAGGGATTATTTGACGGCCATGGATTCGAGTCTGTTCTTGTGGAGGAGAGTGGCAACCTATAGAAGCCGGAAACTACACCCATGGGGTATTATACCTATACATAGGTACAAATGTGTTGCTTCCACGTGGTTGAGATAAGATGAGAGGAAAGATCATTGCCAGAGCCAAGAATAGGGGTATGATCCACATTGGACGGATGTACCTGAACATTGTCTTACACACAGGGAATACAAATTCCAATTCTCGAATAGCAATATTGCCATATATGCTGCAATTTATATTGCGGGAATTTTGTTTGCACAGGTGGACAACCAATGCAGAGGACGTTTCCTACTGAAGGAGATCAATGACCATGAAAGATTGGACTCCATATTGTCCAAAGAAATATATCTTGTGACAAAGTCGGGGCAGAAGATGCCAAAGCTGGCCATGACTGGATGGAACATAATAGGACTATGCATGGGCAGTTCTTTGGATTAGTATCCTTCAACGATCTGAAACAAGGTTATCCGGTGGAAGTGGTGGAATATGCCAAAATAAGTGATATTGCTGATGAGCTCAGATTTGCATGTTTGTCTGAAAAGGGACAGGATCATTGTCAAAGTGAAATCAAATGGTATTGGTGTTGGACACATAAGTATGATGTCCAAGTTTTAAAATCGGTTACAGAGGCAGTGGAAATTAATAATAAAAAGGAATGTGGAAGTTATATTTATTTGTTAGGAACATAATGTTGTACCAGCTGGTCAGAAGATCAGATACCAGATGGTATTCAACATCATGTTGAATGGGACTGGGATAGCTCACTTTGTTGCAAATGCTTATGAGGCTAAGGGGCCGAGGGAATCTGTTTTCTCCTCTGTGATATCCAGGAAATTGGTCAGGTTGTTTTCATGTTGCCTACTCTGGATGGTATGAAGGTTATGGCATGTGGAATACAAAATGCCTATCTGAATGTAGGGACCAAGGAAAATAACTATACCATTGCAGAGTCAGAATTTGGGACAACCTGTTCTGATAATGAGAGCGCTATGTAGATTGTGCTCAAGTGGGCCTAGATTTAGACATGATCGTTTGAGCACATTGAACTCCTTAGGGTTCAAGAGTTGCAAAGCAGCTCCAGATGTTTGGATGAGACATGTGGTTAAAGTTGAAGCAACATAATTCTAAAAATATGCTTTGTGCATGTCAAGGATACGCTAAATGGCAGCAAAACAACTGAAGAATAGATGATATCATCTGCATAGTTAAACCTTGAAGATGTGATGGATGGTGCCAAGGGGCCAGATAGCTACTTAGGAGCAGATGTGACTAAGTTCTGGGTGGAAGGTAGTGAATATCTTTGAAAGCCTAAATGGGAAATGCCATCAACCAGATGCACCACTATGGCTATAGCATATGTTGAAAGAGAGCTGGTCAAAGTGGACAAGTGTCTATGGTATTCCAAGAGGCATAATACTTTTGAAACCTCCTCATTCTCTTCAGACTTATGGCATTGTAGATTGCAATTGAACTGATCATTGGTCTGCGTTATAAGCTGAGAATGATGGTAATTGATGTAGATGGTACATTTAATGTGCTCTGTGAGAACAAATTATTTGTCCTGGATACTACAAGACCAAAATGGGTACTCAGAAAGAAGCACAATAGAGTTTGTTATCATATGTGATAAAAGAACATTGCTGCTGGAGTGATTCAAGTTGACAAGCAAGATACCAATATAAATATAGTGGGCATCCAGACCATGTGTCTCTCAGGCCATGTGCTGAGGGAAATGACCAATCAGATAATGTGGTATGCATTGTGTTGGTCAAGGAGCCATGGGTTGAATGTGCTAAGTGCAATTCGATTTAGATCATCTTCCAAGTTAAGCATAATGGGTTGGCCATATTGATATGTGATGGAATACTCAGGCGATTGTATTACAGGGAAACTATATGAGGGGAACATATGAGACAAGCCATATCAGCCAAAAGGGAGGGATGTGACTTGTGGGGACTGTTTGAATTTTGGTCTCAGTTGAGACAGTTATATTGCTGGAATATGGTAATGTCCGAGATTGGTTGCCGCAATAGTCTGCAACTGGAGTTCTAATAGTCCAGAGATTTGTTGCAGTAATGCTACGCAACATGAGTTTTAATAAAGAACTTTGTTTGAGGGGGGATCGACTCAGGAACAAATTGTCCGTCTTTGTCCTTCGCCAGAGGGCTTGGAGCGACTCAGAGACAAAGAAGCTGTTGGCTAATCAGATCAAAGATATCCATGTTGAAGGTGATCCTCAATTTGGATCTAGGGAGCAGATTCTGGTATCTGTACGTTTTTGGAAGCGCAGTTCAGATTTAGAATCAGTTCATAATTTAGAAACTGGTCTGGGCCACAAGGCTGACAGGGAAAACTCTGTTTGTAGTCTGTAGAGCTGACTTTGGGTGAACCCATGGTCAGTAGCTCTGTACCCCAACACAGCAATCCACCACAAGACCTTCAGGCTGAAGCCCTGTCTTGTGTCTTGGTGCAATCGTGCTGCTTCTGGTTTTGGTTCTTGCTGTTTGCATGTTGTTTTGCTCTATGTCTTCACAAGTTATATATCAATTAAGTTGTGTAATTTAAAAGTGGCTAATATGGCAAGCAGTTCCCATTCCAGAACTGCGTAATTCTCTTGATCAGATTTGAATTGTGTGAATATAATGCTATATATATATATATATATATATATATATATATATATATATATATGTGTGTGTGTGTGTCAATGGTGAGTTAGTGTTTTAATCAGGCTGAGGGTGGTTCTTGAGGTGGTTGTCCCTTTCGTTTCCGAGTTTCTGCTCTCCGTCCGCTTCCATTCCAATCCGAGTGCGTGGATTGTACAAATGTTTCGAATGCCGAGCTTTGTTTTGGATTCTCAAACATTTGCATTGTTCCTAATATTGGAACAATCCCAATCCAGCTCCGTTCTCCCATCTTGGTCGCGAGTTCATTTCCCGCCTTGGGCTGTGCGACCCCCGAAGTAGGAGATGCCCTGCGAGAGACATGCACGCTCGAACATAGCCGCAAACCCACGAATAAGGCCTCTGCCATTTTTTCGACAATGTAAGCCGCTGTTGGACGCCCTTGGCCTCCTTGTCCAGCAGCCCATCCATCAAGCAAATGTACGGGGAGAAGTGCTTTCGGCGCTCGAGGTAAGCCTCGAGGTACCTATGTCTCTTCGTCTGCGCCTGCAAACGTAAAACCGCTTCTGGCCTGTGTGTATATATGTGTGTGGGTGTATGTGTGTGCGCGTGTGTGTGTGTGCATGTGCAATTACATTGTTCGGAATTAAATTGTGTGTATTGAACTATATATATATATATATATATATATATATATATATATATATTATAGGTATTTTTCTATTGATGACAGTTGTTCTACCTCTGTCCATGGAAATATTTCTTGGTAGAGGAACATGGAAGCAATGACAGTATATCAATTATCTGATCCACATGTTTGGGGATTAAATTGACAGATGAGTCTGACAAGATACTCAATTACATGATGTGCTTGGATGGGCATTATTTACAGATAGGACTCTGTTTGATAATCATGTAGCCTCTTTACTAGTTTCTGCTGTTGCAGACTGGACTTGTTTGTAATTCAGCTAGGATTGTATATGATAGTCTACGTGACTAGTTTCTGTTATTGCAGATGTACTCATTTATAGTGAAGCTAGGAATTCATATGATAATCTTGTAGTCTGTTTGACTAGCTTCTGCTCTTTCAGACTGTATTATTTTTGCAGTTTTATTATTATTGTTAGGTGTTCATCCCAAATCAGTGCCTAGTTTCTCTTGGAGACAAAACATAGTGGTAAACATGAGTCATCAATATATGTCCTTGCCTATTTTAGGCTGGCAAATCATTTGATATTACTTCCTGGAATATGTTGGTACTATTGCGCAGCTCCATATATAGCTATATATATATATATATATATATATATATATATATATTGGGAGGCATATGTGTGTGTGTATGTGTGTGTGTGTGTATGTATGTATATATATATATATGTGTGTGTGTGTGTGTGTGTGT
>JAMASZ010000172.1 GCA_023301585.1 Alphaproteobacteria bacterium
GAAGAAAAGTACAAATTGTAATAAAAAATGGACTGGCACAACAACTGCCACAAATAATGCAAAGCGTTTATATGAATTTTTTGAGACGAACTTAGGAAATTTAATTTTAGTTACATCGTAGGCAAACCACATTAATAGGGCGTACATTGAGGTTCCTCTAAAAATCTCGTTATTCCACCAATCACTCATAATAAATGGAATACATATGACAAAAACTAATATAGCGAGAATGTAAGCTGTTGAAATAGTTTCAACGACCGTAAATTCTGTTTTATGTTTTAAAATAATTTTTTTGACTAATGTTATAAACAGCCCTGCCAATAATATGGTTCCCAGCAGATATATCACAGCTTCTATTTGGTTGCCTTGTGTTAGGCTAAAAGTATCAGAAATAATATCCTTAAAGCTATCAGGCTCTTGACGATAAGTACTTTGTGGTGAGGGGGGAGAATAATCGTTATTAACAGTTATTCTTTTTGGGGTTGGTTGTGGGAATGTATCTGTCATGGTCGTATGATTAATGAAAAATAATTAGGTGTCAAATTATTCAATGTTTGGGGCTATTATAAATTAGCTATTGGCTAGCTATGCTTCTTCGTTATACTTTTATAAGAAAGTGAAATGAAAAAACTCATGATTGTAAAATCAGACAATAAAGCCGTTAAACAGGAACTGGTGAAGCTTAAAGACATTATTCTTGAAGCGGGGGGCTGGTTATATGAGGGGTTACAAGTTTGTTGTGAGGGTGATCAAGTATCTCTCAAGGTTGAAGAACCTGTCGCGGATATAGATTATTTAATCAAACTCCCTGAAGAATTGCTGATTCCAATCAATGCTATTAATTTGACGATTGAGAATGATTTGTTTGTTGTTTCTCCAGACGAAACTGTTTTAAGTCCTGTTCAAATTAAAGTAGCCGCACATATTATTGAAGTTTTCAATTTATTAGACCGTGTGAAATTTCACAAAGATAGTAATCCTTGGGTTTTATATAAAAATAAAAAAGAGTTGTTAGAGCCGTTTATAAAAGCGCGAAGCTCTTACTATGATTTACAACAAAGGTTGGATTATTTTTACGACAAGCCCGAAGCAATGAGCGAAGAGGAGTTTATCTGCTGGGTTTTTATGAAGTCCCATGTCTTAGGGTACATTAATGAAAAAGGTGATTTTCTATCAGAAGTTTTAATGCCGTTTATAACCTTCTTGAACCATGACTACAGAGGAACTCCTTATTTTTACGAAAACAATGATGATCAACAAAGATTCTTATGCGTTAAAAATCAACAGCCTCACCTGCATGAGAGTGAGTGTTTCGCATGTTATGGAATTTATGATGGGTTAGATAGCTTTGTGCATCATGGCTATGTTGATGTTGATGTTCCTTACGTGCGTTCTGTACCAACTTATTTTGAAATTGAGGGGCATGGTGAGATTGTTTTGCACGCTAATGTAGGGAAAAACTATGAAGGGAGGCTACCAGAAACACTTCAAGACTTGTCTGCTTTTATGCCTCGTTTAGAAAAATTAGGGGAAGATACTTTGAGCGTATCTCATTTAATTATTCCGTCTCGTTTCTCGCCACATGCCTTGCGCCGCATTTTGAGGTTTATTATTAATACTTATATTGGCGCAAACGTATCACCAGAATTTGTGATTGAGCAAACCTATAAGTTTGAAAAGCATGTAGTGGCTACAAATATTGATTTTTATAAAGGTGTTTTAAGAGAATTAGAGCAGAAAACTGAAGGTGAAGACTTAATTCAGCCGTTAAAAATATTGACAAATGTTCAGTTGAATAAATTATACAAATATCACTTTAATCCTGAATTTTTTAAAAGGTAATTTATGTCACTAGATAGAGCAAAAATCGTTCATCAGAATTTTTTAGATAGAGTTAGTAATGAAAATTTACCCAACGTCTCTGGTTACGATATTTCCAGTGCTGGTTTAAGTAATGAACAAGCAGTTCAGATTTTTGAAAGCCAAGTGTTATCGCGTCAGTTAGATTTTATTTCCCGAAAACTGCAAGGGCAGGGCGAGGCGTTCTATACAATCGGTAGTTCTGGACATGAAGGTAATGCGGCGATTGCTGCGGCGTTGAATGTTGATGATATGGCATTTCTTCACTATCGTGACGCGGCATTTTTTATTGAACGCTCTAAGAAGGTTTCCGGCTCAACGCCTGCATGGGATATGTTGTTGTCGTTTACGGCGTCGGCAGATGACCCGATAGCGCAAGGGCGTCATAAAGTCTTGGGTTCTAAGGATTTATTTGTACCGCCACAAACCAGCACAATTGCTTCGCACTTACCTAAAGCGGTGGGACTGGCTTATAGTATTGGGCTGAATAAGAAATTAGAACTGGATGATGGTTTACCAGAGAATAGCATTGCAGTTTGTTCCTTTGGTGATGCGTCCGTGAACCACTCAACCGCGGTAGGCGCGATAAATACTGCATGTTGGAGTGCGTATCAAGGCGCGGAAATGCCATTGTTATTTGTCTGTGAAGATAATGATATTGGAATTTCTACGTTTACACCTGATGGATGGGTGAAGGCGCAATATCAAAAAAAAGTTGGGTTAAAATATTTCTACTGCGATGGGTTGAATATTTTTGATACGTATAAAGTTGCGTTAGAAGCACAACAATACGTCCGTGAAAAACGTGCTCCAGCCTTTTTACATTTTAAGTGCGTAAGGCTTTATGGGCATGCAGGTGCAGACGCGCAAAATGTTTACATGAGTAAGCAACAAATTGAAGAAGGTGAAGCGAAAGATCCTTTGCTTCAGTCTGCAGCGTTATTAATTCAAAATGGGATTCTAAATAAAGAGCAGATTTTGGATATTTATAATGATTGTGAGCAACGTTTAGAACGTGTGGCGCAAGAAGTTATAAAAAGAGCTAAGTTAGAAACTTCCGAACAGATAATGGAAAGCATTGTTCCTCCTGTTAACCCAACACCACAAATGGTTGAGGTGGTGAGTGAGCAAACACGCACTAAGCACTTTGATAGTGATATTGCAGCGCATAAAAAACCATCGCACATGGCAAAGATGATAAATTGGGCGTTGCATGATTTAATGCTGGAGCATAAGGAAGTTGTGTTGGCAGGTGAGGATATTGGTCCCAAGGGTGGTGTTTATAATGTGACAGCAAATTTGCATCAAAAATTTGGTGCTAACCGCGTTATTAATACGTTGCTTGATGAGCAAAGTATTTTAGGTTTAGCCATTGGCATGGCGCATAATCAAATAATCCCAATTCCTGAAATCCAATTTTTAGCATATCTACATAACGCTGAAGACCAGCTGCGTGGTGAGGCGGCAACGTTATCATTCTTCTCCAATGGGCAATTCACAAACCCGATGGTTATTCGTATTGCTGGCTTGGCATATCAGCGTGGCTTTGGCGGTCACTTTCACAACGATAATAGTTTGAACGTATTACGTGATATTCCAGGCGTTATTGTTACTTGCCCAAGTAATGGATCAGACGCCGTCGCGATGATGCGTGAAGCTGTACGTTTAGCCCGCGAAGAGCAGAGAATTGTTGTGTTCTTAGAGCCTATCGCGCTCTATATGACACGTGATTTACATGAAGAAAAAGACGGTGCTTGGAGCTTTAATTACAATGATGCAAAATCAATTTCATTCGGTGAAATTGGACAGCATGGTGAGGGAGAAGAACTTGCTATTATTACTTATGGAAACGGATATTATTTGTCACGCCAAGCCGCTAAGGTTTTAGAAGAAAAACACAGCATAAAGATACGTGTTATTGATGTACGCTGGTTATGTCCGTTGCCAAACGAAGAAATTTTATCTGCGGTTAAAGATTGTAAGCATGTTTTAATCGTTGATGAGTGTCGTAAAACGGGTTCCGTTTCTGAAGAATTAATGGCGTTATTAAAAAATCATAATAATGTTGAGCGCTTAACTGCGGAGGATAGCTTTATTCCTTTGGGGCGTGCCTATGCGTCAACATTGCCGAGCAAAGAAAGTATTGCCGAAGCGGCACTTAATCTTGTTGGAGGTAAGTCATGAAACAAAAAGCATTAGTGATTTGTCCAGGACGGGGGACATATAACAAGGAAGAGTTAGGGTATTTTCAGTGCTATCATTCTGACAAAAAAGACTTGATGAAGACGATTGATGCCTATCGTGAATCACAAGGTCAAGTTGCTATTTCAGCGCTTGATAATTCTGATAAATTTTCAACGGATGAACATACGCGGGGGGATAATGCTTCTGCGTTGATATATGGCTGTGCGTATGCTGATTTCCAGTCGATTGACCGTAACAAGTACGATATTAGGGCAGTTACAGGGAATTCAATGGGCTGGTATATCGCTCTTGCTTGCGCCAATGCGGTTAGCTTTAATGGTGGATTAGAGATTATCAATACGATGGGCACTCTCATGCAAGAGGCGCTTATTGGTGGACAATTAATTTACAGCTACGTTGATAGTAATTGGAAAATTATTGACGGTGCGCTTGAGTATATTTTGGCGCTAATAAGCGAAATTGATGGATTGCATGCATCGATTAATCTAGGTGGTATGTTTGTTTTTGGTGGAACAGAAGAAGCCCTACAAAAATTAGAAACACAATTAGAGCCACGTGAACAATTTCCTTTCCGTTTGAAAAATCATGCGGCATTTCATACACCGTTGCAAAATCCTATTTCTGAAAAAGCGTTAAAACATTTTGATTTGAACTTGTTTCAAAATTCTAACGTGCCATTAATTGATGGGCGAGGACATGCGTGGGTGCCTCATACAATTTCATCACAAGAAATATTTAACTACACCTTTGGTCACCAAGTTGTAAAACCTTATGACTTTACACATTCTGTTCAATGCTCTGTTAAGGAATACGCACCAGATAAAATAATTATTTTAGGACCTGGGAAAACATTGGGCGGTGCGGTTGCACAGAGTTTGATTGAAGCGAAGTGGCAAGGCTTGGATTCTAAGGAAAGCTTTATCAATGCCCAGAAATCAGACCCCTTTGTTTTGTCCATGGGGATTGATGAACAACGAAAAGTGGTTGTTTAGCTTTAGGCGTTCTCGTCTGTAAGGATGTTTTTATACGTCATGTAATCTGCAACTTGGTCAGGGCTGACATCTACTTCAGCTATTAATGCTAATAACTTTTTAACATTGTCAGCAACACGCTTTCTAGTCATTATAATGGCTTCTTCGGCCTTGTTGTCTGCGTCTGATGTCATTTCCACGAAGGCGGCAATAATGCCACCAGGGTTTGCGATGATGTCTGGTACAACCATTGTCCCTTGAGAAAATAAAATTTTATGGGCTTCGTTTGTGGTTGGGTTGTTTGCGCCTTCAGCCATAAACTTTGCTTGAATTTTTGATGCATTTTCTTTTGTAATTGTGTCTTCGAGGGCGCAAGGGAAAATAATACCAACGTCTTGGTATAGGGCGTCTTCATTACTGTCAGATATTTTTGTGGCTTCAGAAGATATTGTGTCAGCGGTTAAATGTAGAATGAGTTCTTTTGATATCCCATTTTCAAAAAACCACGTGCCACCAAATTTGGGATCAGAGATGAATTGTAGTTCTCCTCCTAATTCAGAAAAATATTTTAAAACAGCACCGCCCATGGCACCAACGCCTTGGACGGAAAATGTTAAGCCTTTAACAGAAATGTTTGATTCTTCTAATAAAGTTTTTCCAGCTTCTGCAACACCTAGCCCAGCAATGCCAATTTTATCGTAATCGGTACCGCCTTTATCTAAAGGTTTTCCAGTGAAAGAACGTCCAGAACCTAACTCTTCGATGGTCCACAGGGCATTTAGAGGTGGTTTTCCGCCGATATCATAGCCAAATCCACCAAAAACACCGCCATCTTCATATAAGATGCCACTATCTTTGACCATTCGGACAAAACATTTCCATTTTTCCTCGTAATCAGGGGATTCTGGGTCTGCGTTAAGTCCTGACTTAGCGCCTCCTAATGGGAGACCTGCGGCAGCGTTTTTTTCGGCCATCGCACGTGCTAAGCGTTTGACATCACTGATAGATAAGTCTTTCTTGATACGCGTGCCACCCTTGCCACAGCCTTTATTGTTCTCAAATAAGGGTCCGTTTTGAGCAATAAATGTATTCCAAACAACGACGAATCCCTCCAATTCAGATTTTGGGTCCTTGAAGGTCATTTCTAAGGCAGGTTCCATAACGTTAAATTTTTCTTGTAGAAGTTTTAGTTCTTCTAAAAAAATATTTTGTTTGGATTTTGACATCTTATTAAAATTTCCTAATTAAAACAATGGTTTATAATGATTTTACTGCTGTAATATATACTTACAAGGTCAGTATGCCATAATATCTAAAAAACCCCTAAAATTTTAACTATTTCGTAAGGTGAAATAGGGTACAATGATGTGAGAATACAGGAGTATTTTAAGTAATATAAACAAGGGAGTAGCCCTGAGACTATGGGAATGTTCACGTTAACATTCGACTTAAGTGCGTTATACAGCACAGTAGCACCTAGCTTTGAGGTGTTGGTCGATGGTGAGGTGAAGGCGAGTTTCTCAGTAACTTCTGGTTTTGGTTCCCAAGATTATAGTTTCAATTCGGCGGGTGCGGTGCCGAGTATTTCTTTCAGATTTAAGGATGACTTTGCAGAGAGCGGACGCTCTGTGCTGATTAATGATGTTCAGATTAACGGCGTTAGTATTTCTAGCGGATCGTTGAGCACGAGCATGCTGGCACAGAATAGTAGTTCGACGCTAAACACTGCAGCTGAGAGTGGCAGCTTTGGTGTTGTGCCTCCAGGTGAGGGTGCGTTAGCAGTGACGCCACCAACAATAGCAAGCTTCGGTGGTGCGACTGTGACTGGCACTGGCACAGTTAACAATGATATCTACCTTGGTGGTGATATCGCCGACACAGATAACGAAGTGTTTGATGCGTTGGCTGGTGATGACATTGTAC